>NZ_JBHZPI010000020.1:0-120252 GCF_042788025.1 Paenarthrobacter sp. YIM B13468
TCACTATTCCAGAGCAGTACCAACCAAAACCCCTACAGGGCCTCAGAATCGCTCCGGAGCAACTTTTCAAACTTACCCGATCAACCAGATCTTTGCAAATCAGCGTTTCCGCGATTACCGATCCAAGTCTCGGCCCCACCATCACAGGCACGCTCAAAAGCGAACCATGTTCCAGGCTGTCATCAAAGGGGGTCGGCCCCCGCGGCTCTCAGCACCAGGCTGTCTCACTCGCGGCGACTCAGAAGACATTACACGCCCACAAGCCCCGACACAAATCCACCCCCACACCACCCAAAACCCCGCAAACACACGCCAAACACCCCCACCCAAGACCCAAAACCAGCCCAAAACCACCAAAACAACTTACCGTGAAGCCCGTCACACCAACCAAACCCCATCACCCCGCCCACCAAACACCACACCCAGCCACCGCCGTCGAACCCTACTCCCCCACCCCCATCCCGACAGAACCTGAGACAACAAACCCCAAAACCCGCCGCGATGTGAGAGAAGGATGCTCGAAAACAACGATGATGTGAGAGAAGAATGCTCGAAAACAACGACGATGTGAGCGAGCAACTTTCCCCAGCAAAGCACCGCTTAAACGCAGAAAAGGCCGGCAACCATAACGGTTGCCGGCCCTTTCAGGTAGAGCGATGATCGGGAAATTAGGCTGAAACCTCAATGGTCGCCAGGTTTTTCTTGCCGCGTCGAAGGAGCAAGTACCGGCCATGAAGGAGCTCGTCCTGGGCGATGACGGCGTCGGGATCGGACACCTTCGTGTTGTTCACGTAGGCGCCGCCTTCCCCTACGGTGCGGCGTGCTGCCGACTTGCTGTCGGACAAACCGGAGGCAACGAGCAAGTCAATGATTCCGAGACCATCGGCGCCGATTTTCGCTGACGGAAGTTCCGCCGTCGCTGATTCCAGGGTGCGCTCGTCCAGAACGGTGAGGTCGCCGTTGCCGAATAGAGCTGCGGAAGCGGCGATGACCTTTTCGGTTGCGTCGATGCCATGGACCAGTGAGGTGACCTCGAACGCAAGCTTCTTCTGGCCTTCGCGTGCAAAAGGGCGCCCGGCAACGGACTGGCCAAGCTCTTCAATTTCTGCCCGCGTCAGGAACGTGAAGACCTTCAGCCGGTCGACAACATCGGCATCGGCCGTGTTCAGCCAGAACTGGTAGAACGCGTACGGACTGCACATTTCTGGGTCCAGCCAAATGGCGTTGCCCTCGCTCTTGCCGAACTTAGTGCCGTCCGAGTTGGTGATGAGAGGCGTACCCAGAGCGTGGACGCTCTTGCCCTCCACCTTGCGGATGAGTTCGGTGCCGCTGGTGAGGTTGCCCCACTGGTCCGACCCGCCGGTCTGCAGCGCGCAGCCGTAGTCGCGGAACAGCTGGAGGTAGTCCATGCCCTGCAGGATCTGGTAGCTGAACTCGGTGTAGCTGATGCCCTCGTCGGAGCTCAACCGCGACGCGACAGCATCCTTGCGCAGCATGGTGCCCACCCGAAAGTGCTTGCCGATTTCACGCAGGAAGTCGATGGCGCTCAGCGGGGCAGTCCAGTCCAGGTTGTTGACCATGCGCGCCGCGTTGTCGCCCTCAAAGCTGAGGAAACGGCGTACCTGGCCCTGAAGGTAGCCGACCCACTCCGCAACGGTGTCCTTCGTGTTCAAGGTGCGTTCCGCCGTCGGACGTGGATCGCCGATCAGGCCCGTGGATCCGCCAACCAGGCCGAGCGGCTTGTGGCCGGCCAGCTGCAAGCGACGCA
The DNA here is from genome assembly GCF_042788025.1 of Paenarthrobacter sp. YIM B13468. Lineage (NCBI taxonomy): Bacteria > Bacillati > Actinomycetota > Actinomycetes > Micrococcales > Micrococcaceae > Paenarthrobacter > Paenarthrobacter sp. YIM B13468. The sequence goes on from NZ_JBHZPI010000020.1 coordinate 1,769, forward strand.
TGAGAAGGAGCTGCACCAAGTTGCCCAGGTGAAGCGACGGGGCGGTGGGATCAAAGCCACAGTAATACGTGATCGGGTCCCCGGCGAGCAGCTTTTCCAGTTCCGTTTCATCGGTGGAAACGTGGACAAGGCCGCGCCATTTGAGCTCCTGCCAGATGTTGGCAAAAGCGGGATCGTTGTGCTGGGACTCGATGTTGTTTACGTGTGACACGAGATCTAAGTTAGCAGGATTGTTGAGCCGGCTTTTCCTAGCGTTCGATGCCGGCAGGGAGCGGCGCCGCGGCGATGAGCCTGAGCCGCTGGGTGGGTCGGGTCATAGCAACGTAGAGGTCACCCACCTTGCCGTGCTCATGGTTGAGCATTGCTGCCGGTTCCAGGACGATGACGCCATCAAATTCCAGGCCCTTCGCTTCCTTGGGACTGATGACCACGATGTCCTGCTCGTAGCTTCCGGCTCCAGTGCCGATACGACGGCCATAAATCCCACGAAGTGCCGCAGCCGCCTCGGGCAGCAGCGGCCCGTCGGCAATCACAGCGAGCAAGCCGCCGTCGATCGCTTCGACTTCCTCCGGCAGGACCTCGACCAGGCGCGCGACGATGCCGTCCGCTTCGACTCGGTCCACGATGGGTGACCATTTGCCTTCGCGAACCGCCTTGGGGGCGGAGACCACAAGGCCCGCGCGGTTGGCCATCCGGACAGCGGCCTCGGCAATCTGGGATGGCGTGCGGTAGTTGACGGTGAGTTCTTCAAGCTGCCAGCGGTCACCGAACGACGGCGCCAGCGCGCTTTGCCACGAATTGGCACCAGCCGCGGCACTCGTCTGGGCGATGTCCCCCACGATCGTGAAGGACTTCAGGGGGCAGCGCCGAACGAGGAGCCGCCACTGCATGGCCGAAAGTTCCTGCGCCTCATCAACCACGATGTGGCCGAAAGCCCAAGAACGGTCGCTCGTGGCACGCTCGGCTGCGGTGAGCCGGTTCTCACGTTCCTGGTTCTGGTCTGCCAGTTCCTCGGCGCTCACCAGGACATCCACGCCCATGGCTTCCATGTTGGCCAGGGTCTGCTTGGCGTTGGCGAGATCGCGAGCGCGGTCGGCTTCCTGCTGGGCCAATCCCCTGCCCGCGGCAGGATCCAGCTCACCGAGCAGCTCGGCAGCTTCGTCCAGGAGCGGCACGTCCGCCTCGGTCCAGGGAGCATCTGCTGGCCGTTGCAGGAGGGATCGCTGTTCCGGTGTGAGGTGCGGTGTACAGGCTTCGAGGATGGCGGGCTTGCTGAAGAGCTCGGAGATCAGCTTCTCCGGTGTCATCGGCATCCAGCACAGGTTCAATGCGATACGGACGTCCCGGGCAGACCGGACGTCTTCGGCGAGGTAGGCGCGATCGGCGTTATTGCCGATGTTCGATTCCTCGACGAGGTCCGTTAGTTGCTCCGTGAGCTCACGGAGGAGGATCTTGACGAACGTCAGCCGGGCTTCGTTGTGGGGTTTGCCGGTGGCCCGGGCCTTTTCCCGTGCGCGGCGGACCTGGCGGACGGTCAGCGTCAACTTGCGGGAATCCACTTCGAGAATGCGATCTTCTGCTGGGGTACGCTGCCGGTTTGCTACAGCGTTGGCCACCACCGTGGCCATGTCGAGCTTGCCCTTGAGCGCAGCGACGTCAGGATCTTCCTCGGGAACAGCGTGAATTCCGGGCATGAGTCGGCCAAGACTGGCCATGACGACGCCGGTCTCGCCGAGCGAGGGCAGCACACGCTCGATGTAGTGCATAAAGGACGACGACGGTCCCACCAGCAGCACGCCGGCACTCTTGAGGCGATCACGGTGCGTGTAAAGGAGGTAGGCCGCGCGGTGCAGTGCCACTGCGGTCTTACCAGTGCCCGGACCTCCCTGCACAACGAGCGCGCCCGAGATCGAGGACCGGATGATCCTGTCCTGCTCGGACTGGATGGTTCCCACGATGTCCGACATGCGGCCCGTGCGCTTGGAATTCAGGGCCGCAAGGAGTGCGCCCTCGCCTTGCAGGGAATCGTTGTCCGCGAGCATCCCGGCATCCAGGACATCGTCCTCGATCGCCTTCACGTCGCGGCCTTGCAAGATCAGGTGCCGACGGCGGCGCACACCTTGGCGGTCGAACGCGGTGGCCTGGTAGAAGTGGCCGGCTTCGGGGGCGCGCCAGTCAACCATGAGCCGCTGGAGATCGGCCGTAGACAGCCCGATGCGGCCAATGTACTGAGCCTCACCCGAGTCCAGGTCCAGGCGGCCGAAAACCAGACGGTCATCGACGGCGTCGAGCTGGGCAAGGCGGTCCTCGTACAGTGCGGCGAACGCGTCACGTTCCGAAACGTTTTGCATGGTTCCCACTGCACCGGCCTTGCGCACCTGCGCCAGCTGGGCGCGCTTTTCTGCGCGCAGCTCATCGAGCCGGGCGTACAGCCCGGCAACGTATTCCTGCTCGTGGACCAAATCAGCGTCGTGCATCGAACCGTAACCCCTATCGCAAAAGACAGACCTACCATTCTACAGCGATTTTGGTAAACATGTGGGGTGCGGGCCATATCGCGGACCAGCGTCCCAAGTCAGGCCCGGTTGCTCTGTTCAGGCCCGGTTGCGAGGCCGCGCCGCTTTGTACCGTGAAACCGTCGGGTCATCTTCGATCCAGAAACGCCAGGGATAGTCGGTACTTCCACCTGGCCCAGCCACTCCAACCCGCGGTCCGCTGGCCACTGCCGCCGCCGGCGTCCCAGGCAACCACAGGCTGAACGGTGACGCGAGCGCGTCACGGCCGGTGTCCGCCGTCGTAAGTCCCAGTGCCGAGGCGAGCCGCGCCGGTCCACTTGCCAAATCTTTGTGGGCTTTGGAGGCAGGCCTACGTAGGGTGGCGAGCCCCTCCCCTTCGACAATCTCCCCGGCCCGCAGAAGCAACGCCGACGGCGAGCCTCCGGGACCGCAGACGATATTGGCGCAGTAGTGCATTCCGTAAGTGAAGTAGACGTACAGGAACCCCGGCGGTCCGAACATGGGCGCGTTACGGGCAGTTGGTCCGCCGAAAGTGTGCGATCCAGGATCGGGGTGTTCGGAATCGCGGGGGCCCATATACGCCTCCACTTCCGTGAGTCTCACCGCGACAGGTCCAGCCTCGGAGTGGTGGGTGAGCACCGCGCCGAGGATCAGTGGAGCGATGAGACGGGGGTCGCCCTCGAGGAACTTGCGTACTTTTTCGGGATCGGTGACTCCCTTCTCCATGGACGAGCTCATGCCCAGACCCTAGCAAAAATCGTGGAACGGCCATGTCCGATTTCCGCTAGCAGCGGACGTGGACTCCTGACAGGATGAATGTATGGACTTCTGGCAGCGCTACCGGGCAATTGACGCCCGCGACACCCGCTTCGACGGACAATTCTTCACAGCCGTCAGTTCGACGGGTATCTACTGTCGGCCGTCCTGCCCTGCCCGGACGCCGAAGGCCGAGAATGTCACGTTCTACGAGACCTCGGCCGCTGCCCACGAAGCCGGGTACCGTGCTTGCAAGCGATGCCTTCCCGAGGCCGTGCCCGGAACACCGGCCTGGAACATCCGATCTGACGTTGCCGGCCGTGCAATGCGTTTGATCAACGACGGCGTTATCACACGCGAGGGGGTCGACGGCCTGGCGCACCGTCTGGGCTACTCGGCGCGCCAGCTCAACAGGATCCTCAGCCACGAACTCGGCGCCAGTCCCCTCTCGCTGGCGCGGGCAAGCAGGGCCCAGACTGCCAGGACACTGCTGGTCTCCACAGACATGCTCCTCGCCGACGTCGCCTTCGCTTCCGGCTTCAACAGCGTGCGGCAATTCAACGACACCATTGGTGAGGTGTTCGCGATGACGCCGACGGCGTTGCGCGCCACAGGTGCGAAATCGGGAGTTCGCCGGGGTGCTGCCGCGCCGACTGCGCTGACGCTTAATCTGCCTTACCGGGAACCATTTGATCCAGGCATCTTCGACTTCCTGGCCGTCCGTGCGGTGCCGGGAATTGAAGTGGCACGTACGGAGGCCGACGGAACCAGAAGCTACGGGCGCACGCTCCGCCTCCCCCGAAGCACCGCCTCCTTCTTCGTGGTGTACAACCCCTCGACGCCGGGCAAGCCGTTGCAATTGACGGCCACTGCCGTGGACCTGCACGATCTTCCTGCCTTGTTGAGCCGCGTCCGGAGATTATTCGACCTGGACGCGGACCCGCAGGCAATCGACGAAGCCCTCGGCATGGACCCTCGGCTCACGGGTCGCATTAAGACGATTCCCGGAATTCGCGTGCCGGGTGCGGTCGACCCCCAGGAATTACTCATCAGGGCAATGATTGGTCAGCAAATAACAGTTGCTGCTGCTCGAACGGCACTGACTCAGTTGTCCGTCGTTGGCTCCCTCGCGGGGGCGCCTTCGCCCGGGCTGGAACGGCTGTTTCCGACGGCGGCTGAAATCGCCGAACACGGACGCGAGCTGCTGCGGGGACCCCGCCGTCGCATCGAGTCCGTCATTGCTGCGGCCGAAGCTATGGCCACGGGGGCCCTTGAGTTTGGCTATGGCGACGACGTTGCCGCGCTGGAGCGCAAGCTACTGCCGCTGCCAGGAGTTGGGCCATGGACTGTAGGGTACGTCGCCATGCGGGTACTCGGAGCACCGGACGTTTTCCTGGCTAATGACGCGGCAGTTCGCAACGGGTTGAGAGCACTCCCGCCTGGCGCTGACCTCAGCCCTGACTTCGGGGAAGTGAGCCCTTGGCGGTCATACGCCACCATGCACTTGTGGCGGGCGGCAGCAAAGCCCAAAGATTCGTAGCTCCCGTTTCCTCTCGCACATCCCGGCGCCCTTCCGCGATTCCTCTCGCACATCGCGGCGCCTTTTCTCGGTTCCTCTCTCACACCCCAACACCTTTTCGCGATTCCTCTCTCACACCCCAACACCTTTTCGCGATTCCTCTCTCACACCCCCAACGCGGGGGAGTGTCCGTTTAACGGTGGATTCGGGTGCTGGCGTTCATGTGATCCTGCCTTCGAAGGTGATGACCTGGAAAACACCGCGGAAAGTGAGAGAGGAACCGGGAAAACACCGCTGGAAGTGAGAGAGCGTCGCCGAAAACGCTTCAGGATCTGAGAGAACATTTCCATAGGGACAACGACTCGTAGCTCCCTTCCTCCCCTATAACCCGGCTTCCCCCATAACCCCGCGTCGGCATTCAGCCGCGAGCCGACGTCGTACTCTTTCCCTGAAACGTCGGGAAGTGAGAGAAGAACCGGCAAAACGCCGCAGGAAGTGAGAGAAGAACCGGCAAAACGCCGCAGGAAGTGAGAGAGCATCACCCTAGTGGGCTGCGGGAAGTCCTGCGGGCCATGGGAGTAGGTCGGGCAAGTCGACGCCGTCGGCAGCCGCGGTAGCTCGCAGGCTTCCCAGGCTCGGTTCGCGGCCGGCGAGCCATGCAGCAATATCCGTAAGCATGCCCGTGATCGCAATCGATGTACTGCCCGTGCCAATGACCTGCTGAGGCAGTCCCGTGGGCTGCAAGACAAATTTGTACTTCTCCGGAACGCGCGCCTCGAGGAAAGTGAACAGGTGCTCGCAGAAGGGGCGGCTCCAGGTTTCCGGACCGTAGCCCAAGCCCACGTCCGAAGCGTGGATGGTAAGTTCGCGCCACAGCGCCAGACCGCCGTCGAGGACGGTTCCGTTCCGGTAGCTGATGCGTGCTTCCCAGTCGTCCGGTTCCAAGGCGTCGAACGCGGCGAGTGCGGACTCCAGCGCAGCGGTAACACTTGCCGTGTGCTGCGCGAGGCTGTGCCCGGCGGCCAGCTCGATGGCCTTGTTGCGGCCGTCCATGCCGCCGTCGTACAGCTCCACGGCCTCACCGCGCCGGGCGTACTCGAGTTGGCGGGCCATGGCGCGAGAAATCCCGGCAATATGGGCAAGGACGTGGCCACGTGTCCAACCTGGGAGCTCCGACGGTTGGGTCACGGAGGACTCGTCCAGTTTGGTCAGGATGCGGGTAACGATGTCGGCGGCTTTGTGAAGCTCTTCGGGCAGCGCCCCAGTGGTGATCTGAGTCATAGCGCCATGCTAACGCACCCCTTAAAGCCCTGTGGGACAGCACGTGATGTGCCATCCCACAGGATTGATGGTGCGTTTAGCCGGCGTAGCTGCGCGCTGCGTCCAGTTCTGCCTTGAGCGCCACCAATTGGCGTTCGACGGCGGCCGGCGCAGTTCCGCCCTGCGAGTTGCGGCTGTTGAGCGAACCTTCGGTGCTGAGCACGCTGCGGACCTCGGGAGTCAAGTGCTCCGAGATCGCTGAATACTCTTCATCCGTCAGGTCCCACAGTTCAACGCCACGGCTTTCGGCCTGCTTGACCGCAGCGCCGGACAGCTCGTGTGCTTCACGGAAGGGGACTCCCTGGCGGACGAGCCATTCGGCGATGTCGGTAGCCAGCGCAAAGCCCTGGGGAGCCAGGGACTCCATGCGCTCGGTGTTGAACTTGAGGGTGGCGATCATGCCGGACACGGCCGGAAGCAACAGCTCCAAGGTGTCGGCGGCGTCGAAGACCGGTTCCTTGTCCTCCTGCAGATCGCGGTTGTACGCGAGAGGCAGGCCCTTGAGCGTTGCCAGCAGTCCGGTCAGGTTGCCGATGAGACGTCCTGCCTTGCCACGTGCGAGCTCGGCAACGTCCGGGTTCTTCTTCTGCGGCATGATCGAGGACCCAGTGGAGTACGAGTCGTGCAGCGTCACGAAGGAGAATTCCTTGGTTGCCCAGAAAATGACTTCCTCGGAGATCCGGGAAAGATCAACGCCAATCATGGAGCAGACCCACGCGAACTCGGCGAAGACATCGCGGGAGGCAGTGCCATCGATCGAGTTGTGGACGGCCGAGAAGAAGCCCAAATCGGCTGCCACGGCCTCGGGATCCAGTCCCAACGACGAACCCGCCAGGGCACCCGAACCGTACGGCGAAACTCCCGCACGCTTGTCCCAGTCCTGGAGGCGCTGTACATCGCGCAGCAATGCCCACGCGTGGGCAAGGAGGTGATGGCTCAGCAACACCGGCTGGGCATGCTGCAGGTGCGTCCGGCCAGGCATGGCCACACCTGGGTGTGCCTGGGCCTGATCGACAAGGGCATCAATGGTGGCAAGGACCCCACTGGCAATGATCCGTGCGTGATCGCGCAGGAACATGCGGCCGAGCGTTGCCACTTGATCGTTGCGGGAACGGCCGGCACGGAGCTTGCCGCCCAACTGTGTTCCGGCACGCTCGATCAGGCCACGTTCCAGCGAACCATGAACGTCTTCATCGCTCTCGGCTGGCAGGTAGGCGCCGCTGGCCACGTCCTCGTCCAGCTGGGTGAGGGCGGCAAGCATGCCTTCAAGCTCGGCGTCGTCCAGCAGTCCGGCCTTGGCCAGCACGCGGGCGTGAGCCTTGGAGCCAGCGATGTCGTAGCGGGCAAGCCGCCAGTCAAAGTGCGTGGACTTGCTCAGTGCGGCCAGCGCATCGGCGGGGCCGCCGGCGAACCGGCCGCCCCACAATGCGCCTTCGTTTGTCGCCGACGTCATTACTCGCCTGCAACCCGGAGGTCGCGGCCCGAGGCAACCTTGGAGGACATGCCCCACAGCTCGATGAAGCCACGCGCCATGGACTGGTCGAAGGTGTCGCCCGTGTCGTACGTGGCGAGGTCGAAGTCGTAGAGCGAGGTCTCGGAGCGACGACCGTTGACGATTGCCTGGCCGCCGTGGAGAACCATGCGGATGTCACCGGAGACGTACTTCTGGGTGTCCTCGATGAAGGCGTCCAAGGAACGCTTCAGCGGGGAGAACCACTGTCCGTCGTAAACCAGTTCTGCCCAGCGCTGGCCAACCGTGGCCTTGAAGCGGGCCTGCTCGCGCTCAATGGTGATGTCCTCTAGGTGCTTATGCGCAGTGATCAGCGCCATGGCACCCGGAGCTTCGTAAATTTCGCGGGACTTGATGCCCACCAGACGGTCCTCGACGACGTCGATGCGGCCAACGCCTTGTGCGCCTGCACGGCGGTTCAGTTCCTGGATGGCCTGCAGCGGGGTGACCTTGACACCGTCGATGGCTACCGGCACGCCAGCCTGGAAGGAAATGGTGACCTCATCCGGAGCCGGCGGGAATTCCGGGGTGGCGGTGTAGTCGTAGATGTCCTTGGTGGGTGCGTTCCAGATGTCCTCGAGGTAGCCGGTCTCGACGGCGCGTCCCCAGACGTTCTGGTCGATCGAGTACGGGTTCTTCTTGGTGGTCTCGATCGGCAGACCCTTTTCCTCGGCGAAGGCGATGGCCTTGTCGCGGGTCAGGGCGAGGTCGCGGACCGGTGCGATGCACTTCAGGTCCGGACCGAGGGTCTGGATGCCAACTTCAAAGCGAACCTGGTCATTGCCCTTGCCCGTGCAGCCGTGAGCGACGGTGGTGGCACCAAATTCGCGGGCAGCCTTCACCAGGTGCTTCACGATCACCGGACGCGAGATAGCCGAAACCAGCGGGTAGTGGCCCTGGTAGAGGGCGTTGGCCTTCAGCGTGGGCATGGCGTATTCGTTGGCGAACTCATCGCGGGCGTCGGCCACGTAAGCCTCGACGGCGCCGCAACCCAGGGCGCGCTGGCGGATGGTCTCCAGGGACTCGCCGCCCTGTCCGACGTCGACGGCCACAGCGATGACCTCGGCGCCGGTGGCTTCACCGATCCAGCCGATGGCTACGGACGTATCAAGGCCACCGGAGTAGGCCAGAACAATGCGCTCAGTCACGAGAGTGCTCCTTTGTTGTTGCTTGGTTCATTTGAAATCAATGCTGTAAAAGTCATGGGCCGCGTCCACGGCGGTTAGTTTCCGGGTCCGGCTTCCTCGGCCAGTTGCAGGAAACGAGCCGCGAGTTCCGCCCCGCCGTCGGGATCCCTGGCAACCAACAGCAGAGTGTCGTCGCCTGCGATCGTACCCAATACCGACGGCATGACGGAGTGGTCGATGGCCAGTGCCAGGAAGTTCGCGGCCCCAGGAGGGGTTCGCAGGACCACAATATTGCCCGATGCCTCCGCGGTAACGAGCAGTTCTCCGCATAGCCGGGAAAGCCGTGCGTCCAGAATTTCCTGAGTGACGCCGCTCTTGGCATTGCGGTCACCGCCCTCCCCCGGAACGGCGTAGACCAGGGCACCTTCCTTGCCCCGAACCCTTACCGCGCCAAGTTCCACAAGGTCGCGGGACAGCGTGGCTTGGGTGACCTGAACGCCGTCGTCCGCCAGCAGAGCTGCAAGCTCTGCCTGGGAACGCACGGACTCACCCGTCAGGATCGCGGTGATACGCGCCTGACGGGCAGTCTTGGTGGCCGGGCTTGCGCCCGGAACCGACGGATTCGTGGACACTAGAACGTGCTCTCCCCAGTGCCCTCAACTGGAGAAAGACCGTCAACGAATGCCAGGCCGGAGCGGTGCATCAGCCAGGCCATGAGGGCCTTCTGGGCGTGGAGGCGGTTCTCCGCCTCGTCCCAGACGATCGACTGCGGGCCATCAATGACGCCGGCCGAAATCTCATAACCGCGGTACGCCGGGAGGCAGTGAAGCACCACGGCGTCGGGCGCGGCCTGTGCCATGGCGGCCTCGTCCACGGAGTAGTCGCGGAACAACTGCATCCGGGCTTCCTTCTCGGCTTCCTGGCCCATGGACACCCAGGTATCCGTGGCCACGACGTCGGCGCCCTTGAGGGCCTCGGCCGCGTCGCTGGTGATCAGCACCGAGCCGCCGGTCTCAGCGGCGCGCTCTTCTGCAGCGGCGACGATGTCGGCTGCCGGCAGGTAGCCTTCGGGGCCGGAAATGCGGACGTGCATCCCTGCGGTCACGCCGGCAAGCAGGTAGGAGTTGGCCATGTTGTTGGCGGCGTCACCGAGGTAGGCCATGGTCAATCCGGCCAGCTCGCCCTTGTGTTCCTTGACCGTCAGGAGGTCGGCCAGGAGCTGGCAGGGGTGGTAATCGTCGCACAGGGCGTTGATGACGGGCACTTTGGAGTTTTCGGCCATGGCCACCAGACCGGAGTGGGCCCCGGTACGCCACACGATGGTGGAGACCATGCGCTCCAATACCTTGGCAGTGTCCTCCACGGATTCCTTGTGGCCGATCTGCGCTTCACCGGGATTGATGATGAGCGCATTGCCGCCCATGTCGGCAATGCCGGTGGCGAAGGAAACACGGGTGCGGGTGGAGGTCTTGTCGAAGATGACAGCCACGGTCTTGCGGCCGTTGCCTTCGGCGGCAAAGGGTTGGACGCTGTACGGCGCCGCCTTCATGCGGACAGCCAGTTCAAGGACCTCAGCCTGCTCAGCAGGGCTCAGGTCGGTGTCCTTCAGGAAGTGCCGGGTGCTGGTGGAAGTTGTCACTGTGCGTCCTTAGCGGTGGTGGCGGTAGCCGTTGCGATCAAGGAAGGGAGGGCGGCAAGGAACCGGTCAGCCTGTTCGGTGGTCAGGATGAGTGGTGGTGCCAGACGGATGGTCCGCGGGCCGGGGCTGTTGATGATGAACCCGGCGTCAAGGCCTGCAGTAACCATTGCAGGAGCTACATCGGCATTGACGTCGAATCCGATAAGGAGACCTTCACCGCGGACCTCAGTCACGGCGTCCACCCGGGCAAGACCCTCGCGTAAGTGTGCCCCGACACTCAAAACATTCTGGAGGACACCCTGGCTTTCGATGGCGTGCAGCGTCGCGAGCGCCGCTGCGGTTGCCACCGGGTTTCCGCCGAAAGTGGTTCCGTGCTGCCCGGCGGTGAGCAGGGCCGACGTCGTACTTCCAAACGTGAGGAGGGCTCCGATCGGGAAGCCGCCACCCAGGCCTTTGGCGAGGGTAATGGCGTCCGGAACGATTCCGGCGTCCTCGCTGGCCAGCCACTTGCCGGTGCGGCCGATGCCGGTCTGGACCTCGTCCAAAATCAACAAGGCGCCAGCCGCCGTGGTGGCTTCGCGGGCTGCCTGCAGGTATTCGGCGCTCAGCGGTCGGACGCCCGCTTCACCTTGGATTGGTTCCAGGAAGACGGCTGCTGTGGATTCGTCGACGGCGGAGCGCAGCGCTTTAATGTCACCGAACGGGATATGGACCACGCCGCCGGGCAGGGGCTCGAACGGTGCCCGGTAGGCTTCCTTGGCCGTGAGCGCGAGGGCGCCCATGGTGCGGCCATGGAAAGCGCCTTCAAGGGCGATGATCTTGGTGCGTTTGGCGTCGCTGTTCCGGCGGGCCAGCTTGAACGCGGCCTCGTTGGCTTCCGTGCCGGAGTTGGCAAAGAAAACCTTGGAACCCGCGGGAGCATTGGTGATGGCCAGGAGCTTTTCGGCCAACGCGATCTGCGTGGGGCTCGTGAAGAAGTTGGAGACGTGTCCCAGCGTGGCGAGCTGGCTGGAGATCACTGAGGTGACGAAGGGGTGGGCGTGGCCCAGCGCGTTCACGGCGATGCCACCGAGGAGATCCAGGTATTCCTTGCCGTCGGCGTCCCACACGAGGCACCCCGCGCCGCGGACCAGGACCCGCTGTGGGGTGCCGAAGACACCCATCAACGACGAGTTGTAGCGGGCCAGCCAGTCGGCGCCTGAGCTGTGGCCGGTGATGGCGTCTGCCGGGGTTTCCACCAGTTCTGCTTCGTTAGCGGTCATGCGGTCACTTCCTCGTCAGGAACAACCTGCGTGCCGATGCCCGCGGTCGTAAAGGTTTCCAGCAGCATTGAGTGCGGCAGCCGGCCATCCACGATGTGCGCGCGTTCCACGCCTTCGTCGATCGCCTTCAGGCACGCAGCCATCTTGGGGATCATGCCCGACTCGAGCCGGGGCAGCATTTCGCGGAGTTCGGTCGCCGTCAGCGATGAGATCAATGACGATTTGTCCGGCCAGTTCGCATAGAGGCCCTCGACGTCGGTCAGGATGACGAGTTTCGTAGCGCCCAGCGCCGAAGCAACAGCTGCGGCCGCTGTGTCCGCGTTGACGTTCAGGACCTGGCCGGTAGTGGGACCGGAACCGTTGCCGTCGTCGAGGATTTCCGGGGCGACCGTGGAGATCACCGGGATGCGGCCGGCGTCGAGGATGTCCTTGATCCCGGCGGGGTCCACGCCTACAACTTCGCCCACCAGGCCGAGGTCGACTTCCTCGCCGTCCACCACCGTGCCCGTGCGGACTGCGCGCAACAGGCCGCCATCCTCGCCGGACATACCAACAGCGTACGGACCATGGGAATTAATCAAGCCCACCAGTTCGCGTCCCACCTGACCGGTGAGGACCATGCGCACCACGTCCATGGCTTCCGGAGTGGTGACGCGCAGTCCACCCTTGAACTCGGACTCGATGCCAAGCCTGCCCAGCATGGAGTTGATCTGGGGGCCGCCGCCGTGGACCACCACAGGGTGGATGCCCACGTGGTGGAGGAACACGATGTCCTCGGCGAAGGCACGGCGGAGATCATCGTTGACCATGGCATTGCCGCCGTATTTGATGACCATGGTGGTTCCGGCGAAGCGCTGGATCCAGGGCAGGGCCTCGATGAGAGTTCCCGCTTTGTCCTGGGCGTCAGACATGGATGTGGTTTCCCGGGTGTGCGCAGTCATAGTCATCCGCTCAGCTCGAGTATGCACTGTTCTCATGCACGTAGTCGTGCGTGAGGTCATTGGTCCAGATGGTTGCCTCGGCGTCGCCGGCCTGAAGGTCGATGTCGACGTGCACTTCACGCGGTTCCAGGTCAACCAGGTTACGGTCCTCGCCGATGCTGCCGTTGCGGCAGATCTGCACGCCGTTCATGGACACGTTGAGCTGGTCCGGCTCGAACACGGCATCCGTGGTGCCCACTGCGGACAGCACCCGCCCCCAGTTGGGGTCCTTGCCGAAAATGGCGGCTTTGAAGAGGTTGGAACGTGCAACGGCGCGGCTAACGATCTCGGCGTCGCGTTCGCTGGCTGCGTTGAAGGTACGGATAGCGATATCGTGGCTGGCACCTTCGGCGTCGCCAATGAGCTTACGTGCCAACTCCGCGCAGACCTTCGTGATGGCCTCGCTCAGCTGCTCCGCTGAGGGCAAAGCCTCCGAGGCGCCGGATGCCAGCAACACCACGGTGTCGTTGGTGGACATGCAGCCGTCAGAGTCCGCGCGGTCAAAGGTGACCCGCGTGGCATCGCGGAGGACGACGTCGAGCTCGTCCGACGGTACCTGGGCGTCAGTAGTGAGGACAACCAGCATCGTTGCCAGGCCGGGGGCCAGCATGCCGGCACCCTTGGCGATGCCGCCAACGGTGAATTGCTTGCCCTCAGCATCAGTTCCCGTGAAGACAGCTTCCTTGGAGACGCTGTCCGTAGTCATGATGGCTGTTGCAGCAGCCGAACCGCCGTCTGCCGAAAGCTCGCCGAATGCGGCTTCAACGCCCGGAAGGATCTTGTCCATGGGCAGTTGCTCACCGATGAGGCCAGTGGAGCAAACCACGACATCGGAAGCTGAGACTCCCAGTACTTCTGCCACTTTCTCGGCCGTGGCGTGCGTGTTCTGGAATCCCTGCGGACCAGTGCAGGCGTTGGCTCCACCGGAGTTAAGGATCACGGCGTCCACGCGTCCGTCGCTGACCACCTGGCGTGACCAGTGAACGGGTGCAGCGGCTACACGGTTTGAGGTGAAGACAGCAGCAGCGGACTTTTGCGGGCCGTCGTTCACAACAAGGGCCAGGTCCGGGTTGCCGGATGCCTTAATGCCCGCTTTGATGCCGGAAGCCCGGAATCCCTTGGGTGCGGTAATGGTCACGGTGCAACTCCCTGCAGGTTCAGGCCGGCTGTTTCGTCCAGGCCGAGGGCAATATTCATGGACTGCACGGCTCCGCCGGCAGTTCCCTTGGTGAGGTTGTCGATGGCGCACGTCACGATCACGCGGCCAGCGTGCTGGTCAAAAGCCACCTGCATGACGGCATGGTTGGAACCCTGCACGGATTTGGTAGTGGGCCAGTGGCCTTCAGGCAGGAGGTGGACGAACGGTTCGTCGTCGTAGGAGTCCGCCCAGGCTTGGCGCAGCTCCGCGTAGGTAACGCCGTGACCAACTTTTGCAGTGGCCGTGGTGAGGATGCCACGGCTCATAGGCGCCAAGGTGGGAGTAAAGGAGACGGTCACCGGCTCCCCTGCAGCGTTGGATAATCCCTGCTCGATTTCCGGCGTGTGCCGATGACCTCCGCCAACACCGTAAGGACTCATGGAACCCATGACTTCGGAGCCGATCAGGTTAACCTTTGCGGCCTTGCCAGCACCGGAAGTACCGGACGCAGAGACAATCACGACGTCGTCCGTCAGGAGGAGATTATTGGCGAACCCGGGAGTCAAGGCGAGCAGGGCCGACGTCGGGTAGCACCCGGGAACGGCGATGCGCTTGGCACCCTTGAGGGCGTCGCGCTGTCCCGGCAATTCAGGGAGCCCATACGGCCAGGTGCCGGCATGGGCGGAGCCGTAAAACTTTTCCCACGTAGCCGCATCCTGCAGGCGGTGGTCCGCCCCGGCGTCGATGACAACCGTGCCTTCCGGCAGTTGGGCAGCGATCTCCGCAGAAGCGCCGTGCGGGAGTGCCAGGAAGACGACGTCATGCCCGGACAGGTTCTCCACAGTGGTGTCTTCCAGAATCCGGCTGGCCAAACCGTGGAGATGCGGCTGCAACTCCCCTAGTCTGGAACCGGCGTTGCTGTGCGCAGTGATAGCACCGATAGTGACGTTCGGATGGCCTGCAAGCAGGCGCAGCACTTCTCCCCCGGCGTAGCCGCTGGCACCGGAGACGGCAACAGAAATAGTCATAGCTCCACTGTACAGCAAAACTATTCATGGTTGCCGATATTTATGCATGCCGTCTTCTGGCAAGTGCAAGGCGTCACATAGGTTAGTGCCGACAGCGTATGCTTAGTGGAGGGTGATCCAGACCGTGCAGTCCGAACGTCGGCTGCAGCGTTGCCCGTTAGCGATACGGGGCACATATATGGCACCCACGTCCACCGCTGAGCGCCCCAAGACACGCGCAATTCAGCCAAACCCCGTTGTTCAAAGCTATTCGGAGCTCCTTAAGAGCGTGAAAGCTGCCGGTCTTCTCGAACGGCGCAGCGGGTTCTACATCTGGCTCTTCGTAGCCCTCATGATCCTCATGGCCGCCACCTGGACAGGCTTCGCCCTCTTGGGTGATTCCTGGTTCCAGCTCCTGATCGCAGCCGCCGTGGGTATCTTCTGTACACAGTTGAGCTTCCTGGCCCACGAGGCCGGACACAAGCAGATCTTCGCTTCCCGTCGTGCGAACGATTGGTCAGCCCGCCTCCTGGCAACAGGAGTCGCAGGCATCAGCTACTCCTGGTGGGAGCAAAAGCACGGTGCCCACCACAACCATCCCAACGTCATTTCCAAGGACCCTGACATCCGGAACAACGCGCTGGTCTTCTATGAAGATGCAGCCGCCGAACGCAAGGGACGCCTGGCCTTCCTGACCAAGAAGCAGGGCTGGTTCTTCTTCCCGCTCCTCACGCTCCTTGGCCTGAGCCTGCAATTCGACTCACTTCGCTTTGTCTTCGGCAAGCAGAAGGTCCGCCACCGCTGGGTGGAGACGCCTATCCTGGTGGCCCGTCTCACCGCTCTTCCGGTCCTCGCATTCACCTTCCTGCCCATCGGTATGGCCTTTGCGTTCCTCGGCGTGCAGATCATGGTGTACGGCTTCTACATGGGTGCTTCGTTTGCCCCCAACCACAAAGGCATGCCCGTCCTTCCCAAGGACAGCCGCGTCGACTTCCTCAACCGCCAGATCCTTACCTCCCGCAATATCTCGGGCGGACGCTTCATGGACTTCCTGCTGGGCGGACTGAACCGGCAGGTGGAACACCACTTGTTCCCTGACATGGCCCGGCCCCACCTTCACAAGGCAGCAGGAATCGTCCGCGAGTTCTGCACGAAGCACTCCATCCCCTACACGGAAACCACGCTGATTCAGTCCTACGGGATAGTAGTCAGCTACCTCAACGACGTAGGCCTGGCAGCTGGCCGCGGCTTCGACTGCCCCGTGGCTTCGACGCACGGACGCTTCTAGGCCTCCACAACCAAGGGCGGCATCCTTCATAGGATGGGTTCTGGAACCGGGCACCGGAAGGACCGTCCCGGAGTAAGGAGCCACCATGACGCACGCCATCGTTGCCCAGCAGCCCGGAGGACCTGAAGTCCTCGAATACGCCTCCGTGGAGCCTCCCACACCAGGTCCCGGGCAGCTGCTGATCAAGGTCGCAGCTGCCGGGGTCAATTTCATAGAGACCTACCAGCGCCGCGGCACCTACAAGGTTGACTACCCCTTCACCCCCGGCGCGGAAGCCGCCGGAACGATCGAAGCAATCGGTGAGGGCGTAGAGGACTTCTCGGTAGGTGACAGGATTGCCACGGCCGAGGCTTCGAAAACCTACGCTGAATACGCCGTCGTGGATGCTTCAAAGGCGCTCCCTGTTCCGGCCGGAGTCGACGACCATACGGCGGCTGCCCTGCCGCTGCAGGGAATCACCGCGCACTACCTCATGAACTCGTCCTTCCGCGTGGAACCCGGCCACACGGTGCTCCTGCACGCAGGAGCCGGCGGCGTGGGACTGCTTCTGACCCAGCTCCTGAAGGCCCGCGGTGCCAGGGTTATCACCACAGTTTCTTCGGACGAAAAGGCCGACCTCTCCAAGCTCGCCGGCGCGGACGAAGTCCTTCGCTATGAAGGCTTCGCGGACAAGGTCCGCGAGCTTACCGACGGCGAGGGGGTGAACGTGGTGTACGACGGCGTGGGCAAGGATACGTTTGACGACTCCCTGCGAAGCCTGCGGATCAGGGGTGCCATGGTGCTCTTCGGCGCCGCGTCAGGGCCGGTCCCCCCGTTCGATCCCCAACGCCTGAATTCCGGCGGGTCCCTGTCATTGACCCGCCCCACGATGGGCCATTTCGTCCAGAACGTCCACGAGCGGCGTTGGCGTTCAGCTGAGATCTTCGAGGCCGCAGCAAACGGTACGCTGGCGGTTCGCGTCGGCGCTACCTACCCCCTGGCCGAAGCGGCCCAGGCGCACCGGGACCTTGAAGGGCGTCTCACCACAGGAAAGCTCCTCCTGCTTCCCTAATCGCCCCGCTCAGGGACCGGTCAACGCCGAGACCGCATCCAGCTACTTGGGCAGGCAAGTGAAAAAATCCCCGGAACCAGGAGGTTCCGGGGATTTCGTCGTATAAGAAGGCGTTATCGCTGGACTGCTCCGAAGCGCTCGGCAGCAACTGCTACTGCACCGGCCCGGGCTTCAGAAGCCTCGTCCGCAGTGAGGGTGCGGTCAGCAGCACGGAAGCGAAGGCCGAAGGCCAAGGATTTCTTGCCTTCCTCAATGCCCGGTCCAACGTAGACATCGAACAATGCGACGTCTTCAAGGAGTTCGCCTGCACCTTCACGCAGCGCGGCAAGCACGTGGTCAGCCGGTACGTCCTGCGGAACCACCAAGGCGACATCCTGCGTCGCGACGGGGAATCCGGAGATGTGCTTGGCCACAATGACGTCGGCAGCAGCTTCGAAAAGAGCCTCTACGTTGACCTCGAGGGCCACAGAGCGGGCAGGCATGTCGTGGGCTGCGAGGAGCTTCGGGTGCAGCTCACCGGCGTAGCCCACAACGTCGCCGGATCGCAGCGCGAGCTGGGCGGCACGTCCCGGGTGATACGCCTGGTGGCTTCCCTGGCTGACTACAAGTTCAACGCCGAGAACGTCGGCGATGAGCCGGGCTACATCCAAAGCATCGGCCCAGTCCCAGGCACGAGGCGTGTGCGTTGCCGCCGCCGGCGAATCATGGCCAGTCAAGACAGCGGCGATGTGCAGCGGCTGGTGCGGGACGCCGTCGTACAGTGCATCCAGTACCTCATCCGAAGGCTTGACGCCCAGCGGTGGGATGGATTCGGTGCCGAGCCTCTCGCCGGGGAGGAAGACCGAACCGGCCTCGTAGAGTGCCAGGTCACGGAAGCCGCGGGAGTGGTTGCGGCGGGCAACCTCGATCAGTCCCGGCAGGATGGACGTACGGAGGTAACCGTGTTCCTCGCTGATGGGGTTCGCCAGCTTCAAGGCCGCACGTTCTTCGCTCTCTTCAGGCACACCGAAGGTGTCATTGGCGGCCTTCGAGACGAACGGATAGGACAGGACTTCCGTGAGTCCGGCGTCTGCCAGTGCCTGCACAACGCGGCGCTTCTGCTGTTGGCTGCGGCTCAGGCCACGGCCGGGAGGTGCCACAGGCAAGGTGGCCGGAATGTTGTCATAACCAACCAGGCGGGCAATTTCCTCGGAGAGGTCTTCCTTGGTTTCGAGGTCGTTGCGCCAGCTTGGAGCTGTTACCAGATAACCAGTGGCAGTCTTTTCCACGGCAGCGCCAAGATCCACCAGGGACGTGGTGATTTGCTCTTCCGTGAAGTCGATCCCAATCCGGGCGGCAGCGAACTCTGCCGGCAGTTCGATGGTGACGGCGTCAGGCGCGGTTCCGACGTCGGTGCCGGTCTCGTCGGCGGTGCCACCAGCGAGTTCAACCAAGAGGTCCACGACGCGCTGGGCGGCGATATTGGCGACGTGCCAGTCAACGCCGCGCTCGAAACGCTTGGAAGCCTCGGACGGGAGCTTGTGCCGACGACGCGAACGGGCGATCGATACTTCATCGAAGTGCGCAGCTTCCACCAGGATGTTGGTGGTGGAATCTGAAACCTCTGTGTGGGCACCGCCCATGACCCCGGCGATGCCGATGGCTCCGGAGTCATCGGTGATCAGCAGGTCTTCGACGTCGAGCGTGCGCTCTTTGTCGTCCAGCGTGGTGATCTTCTCCCCCGCTACGGCGCGGCGAACCACGATGTCGCCGGCAAGTTTGTCGAGGTCGTAACAGTGGTTCGGCTGGCCGAGTTCAAGCATGACGTAGTTGGAGATATCAACCGGCAGGGAGATGGAACGGACGCCGGCCAGGCGAAGACGTGCGGACATCCACGGCGGGGTGGGACGGGAAGCATCCACGCCACGCACCGTCCGTGCCACGAAGCGGTCACAGCCCGGCTTGCCGTAGATGGGGGCGTCGTCGTTGAGCTTGACGCCGTACCCGCCTTGGAGGCTGGCCGGAGCGTTGACCTTGGAGGCCGGGTCAACGAAGGATGTCCCGGTGGCGTGTGCGTACTCCCGTGCCACACCACGGATGGAGAACGCGTAGCCGCGGTCCGGGGTGACGTTGATTTCTGCAGCCTGGTCATAGAGACCAAGGAGTTTCATCGCGTCCGTGCCGATTTCCGGATCCAGCCCGATCCGTGAGAGGACCAGGATTCCATCGTGGTCATCGCCGATACCCAGCTCGCGGACGGAAGCGATCATGCCCGCAGACAGGTGACCGTAGGTCTTCCGTGCCGAAATCCGGAAGTCGCCGGGCAGCACAGCTCCGGGAAGCGTGACAACAACTTTGTCGCCTTCCACGAAGTTGTGGGCGCCACAAATGATGCCCTGCACGCCGGAAGGATCGATTCCCTCGCCAGTCAGGGTCTGTTCCTGCCCTTCAGGGACAACACGGACCTGGCACCAGTTGATGGTCTTGCCATTGGATTGCGCTTCCTTGACCAGGCTCAGCACCTGGCCCACCACAATGGGACCCGTGAGTTCATCCGTGGGACGGTGGACTTCTTCTTCTTCAAAACCGACCTTGACCAGGTCCGCCATAACATCTTCGGCCGTAGCATCGGCCGGAACCTGCGCAAATTCACGCAACCAGGAAAGTGGGATACGCACTGTTAGATCTCCATCCCGAAGTGCTCGCTGAAACGTACATCGCCCTCGATCATGTCGCGCATATCGCCGACCTCGTTGCGGAACATGAGCGTGCGCTCGATGCCCATGCCGAAGGCAAAACCTGAATAGACGTCCGGATCGATGCCGGCAGCCCGGAGGACGTTGGGGTTGACCATGCCGCAGCCACCCCATTCAATCCAGCGGG
This sequence comes from Paenarthrobacter sp. YIM B13468, assembly GCF_042788025.1. NCBI lineage: Bacteria > Bacillati > Actinomycetota > Actinomycetes > Micrococcales > Micrococcaceae > Paenarthrobacter > Paenarthrobacter sp. YIM B13468. The sequence continues at coordinate 21,744 of NZ_JBHZPI010000020.1, forward strand.
GACCACCCTTGGCGCCGGGGTGCCAGATATCCAGCTCAGCAGACGGCTCGGTGAACGGGAAGTAGTTCGGGCGCAGGCGAATCGAGGCTTCGTCGCCAAACATCTGGCGGGCGAAGTGCTCCAGCGTTCCACGGAGGTCGGCCATGCTCAGGTTCTTGTCGATCGCCAGGCCTTCGAACTGGTGGAAGACAGGCGTGTGCGTTGCATCGAGTTCATCCGTGCGGAACACCTTGCCCGGGCACAGCACGTAGATAGGAACTTCGCGCTCCAGCATGGAACGCACCTGCACTGGTGAGGTGTGCGTGCGCATCAGCAGATGGGCCTCGGGAGGCTCCACGAAGAACGTATCCTGCATTTCACGGGCCGGGTGGTCCGGTTTGAAGTTCAGGGCGTCAAAGTTGAACCACTCGGACTCGACCTCGGGGCCTTCGGCAATCTCCCAGCCCATGCCGACGAAGATGTCCGAAACACGGTCCTGCAGAGTAGACAGAGGATGACGCGCGCCGGCCCGGCGTCGACGCGGAGCAGCCGTGACATCAACGGTTTCCTCCACCAGGATCCGGGCGTCGTTCTCGGCTTCCAGGACTTCGGTCCGCGCTGCGAGCGCTTGGTTGACCCGGCCGCGCGAGGATCCCATGAGCTTTCCGGCGGCAGCCTTGTGCTCCTTGGCGAGGCCACCGATTTCACGGTTGGCCAGGCTCAGGGGCGACCTCTCTCCGGTGTGGGCGAGGCGGACAGCCTTGAGTTCTTCGAGGGAGGAGGCAGCCGCAATCGCGGCGATCGCATCCTCAACGGCGGCGTTGATGGCGGCTTCATCCAGCGGATTCGGGATGGCAGCGCCTGGCAAAGTGTCAGTCATCTACTGTTCTTAGCTACGAGTCGGGAGCGGCCGGCATGGCTGGCCTGCAAAACGAAAGGGCAGTGCTCACCGCGGACGGCAGACACTACCCTTCAGTCTAGTTGAAGCTCACAGGCGGAACTTAACCCCGTCGGCTTACTCCCGTCAGCACCCTAAGTACCCGACGTCGGTGGTGCGGCAGGTGGAGGAGGCACCTGGCCGTCGTCGGGCTTTGGTTCTTCCGCCTGCCACTGCGGAGGCTGCTGCGCTTGTGGCTGAACGGGCTGCGCCCCTGGCGTGTAACCCTGCCCTGCCCAATTTTGCTGGGGCTGCTGGAAACCTTGCTGGCCAGGCTGCTGAGGCGCGTAGCCGGGCTGCTGAGGTCCATAACCAGGCTGGTTGTATGGAGTCGCGCCTGCGGGCGCCAGTGCCTGCTGGCCTGACCTCCTGCGCAGCAACACGAACAGGAGCACCAAGGCTGCGGCAATCACCAGTACGGCTACGAGCACCCAGATGATCCACATTGGAACGCCGGGATTGGCCTCAGCCTTTGCCTGGACGGTGGTTTCGTTGATGGCGAGCATGTCGAAGGTGGCCGTATTGCCGTCCACCACAGCACCCTTTGCCTCAACAACCTTGCCCGGGAACGTGAATTTGACGGTTGCTTCGTCGAAGATGGATTTGGCCATTCTGGCTGCGGAGGGATCGCTGCCGCCCGAGCCAGTGACTCCGCCCATGGTGATGACGTAGAAGTCGCCATCCTTCTTCAGCTCGAACGGCGATTCCGAACTCGATGCTTCGGCAAGCTTGGCCGGATCCAGATTAACCGCGCTGATCCGCTTCCCTTTGTACTTATCGTCCTCGTAGTCCACGACTGTGGAGCCCTCGGGGATGTCCATGTCTTCACTGCCGTTGCCATTGGCTTGCATGAATTCGTCGAAGGACTTCTCGCCAAGGACCGTTTTTTGGATGGCGTAGACAACCTCGTAATCGAGGCTCTTTTCGTTGTTGACCTTCACCGCCATGTTGAGCTTGAAGCAACCGGTCAGAGCCACCATGACTGCGATCATCACACCGACGACGCCGATGGCGCGTTTGACGTTCATATTCCCTCTTCCCCCTAGAGTGCGTAGGCACCAGGCGCGCCCGGTGCGTGAACAGCGTATCCCCGCCGATCCTGCCGTGCCATACGCCACGGGTCTAGCATGTCTTCATGACTCGCGGGCAGCGACTAAGGCAAGTCGCAAACTTCCTGAACCTAACCACTCCGTTGGGGCTCATGGTCGCGCGAGCCTCCCGATCACGCATTTCGCGTGGGCCCCGCGGACTGCTGATAGCAGCAGGGTACGCGTGGAAGCTTCCACACGCCGGAGCGTTCACCGTGGGGAACGTCGTCCTCTACCGTGCAGCGCACGGCGTGGCAGGACGCAATGAGCTGCTCCTTGCCCACGAGGAACGGCACAGTACTCAGTACGCCTATTGTCTGGGGTTGCCGTTCCTCGTTTTCTACGGTGTCGCCGCCGGCTGGTCGATGCTGCGCACGGGCAATCCGGCGTCGAGGAATTTCTTTGAGCGGCAGGCCGGACTCGCAGCAGGCGGCTACATTGACCATCGAATCGAGGCCGAAGCATGAAACGCACGATTACCGTTACGGGAACGGCGAGCGCCAAGGCAGTTCCGGACCTGGTGACGCTGACTCTGGGCGTCGAGACGCGGAGGGAGACTGCATCCAAGGCATATGACGACGCCGGTAAGGCGGCCGCCGCCGTCGCCACCAGTTTGCGGGCGGCTGGCGTGCAGGATGCGGATCTACGCACCAGCGGCTTGAACCTTCGAGCAGACCTGGTGTGGGTGGAGGGGCAAGGACAGAAGGTCGCCGCCTATGTAGCGTCCACTAATGTGCGCGTCGGCATCCGATCACAATCGCAAGCGGGTGCCACCATTGCTGCGGCCGTGGCCGCCGGTGGGGACGAGATCCGGATCAACGGGATAGAGCAAGGATTTGCGGATACCTCTCCGGTCACCAGCCAGGCGCAGGAAGCAGCGTGGCAGGACGCGTTTCAGCGGGCGGAGCAGTACGCGTCCTTGGCGTCCGCCCGGCTGGGCCCGGTGGTTTCCATTTCCCAGCAACCTCTGCCGGGCTCCCCCATTCCGATGGGTGGACTCCTCAGGGCCTCCGCTGCTGAAGCACTTCCCATCGAGGCCGGCGAGTCGTCCGTGGCGGCAAGCGTCACTGTGGAATGGGAACTCTTGAAGCCCTAGGTCCATCCACCGGGGCCTGAACTGCCGTCCGCACCACCACTGCGATGCCGGCAGCCATGGCCTCGAGCGGCATGTACGGCGTCGCGCTCCCCTCGGGAACCTGCTGCGGAAGATAGGGAAGATGGACAAATCCTCCCCGGACACCGTCCTTGGTTGCGAGAGCATGCATCAGTGCATAGAACACGTGGTTGCAGACGTAAGTTCCCGCGGACTGGGAGATCTCACCCTTGATGCCTTCGATCTGAAGATTCCGTAGGGCGGCTTTGATCGGCAGCGTCGAGAAGTAAGCTGCCGGGCCGCCAGGAACCACTTCCTCGTCGATGGGCCGCTTGCCCTTGTTATCCGGGATGCGGGCGTCATCGCAATTGATGGCTACACGCTCCAGCGAGACCCTTTCGCGCCCTCCCGCCAATCCAGCGCACACCACGACGTCCGGTGTCAGGGATTCGATGGCTGCCAGCAGGACTGTCGCCGCTTCACCGAACACGCAAGGCAGCTCTAAAGCTTCCACCTTGTGCCCCTCCGAACGAAGGATGTCGCGAGCGCGCTGGACGGCCTGCCAGGAAGGGTTAACGTTCTCTTCGCCAAACGGTTCGAAGCCAGTCAGCAGAATCATGGGCCAACCTTAGCAATGTCCGGAATCGGCATTCGAGGTCCTTGACATTTATTCGAACATACATTCGAATGGAGTGCATGAGATGGGACGCACAAGCACTTTCGCCAACTCGTAGACCGGCGTCCGAAAGCGTTGACAGTATCGCTCCTGGCCCTGCCCCGGCCATGGACGCCCTGCTGCCGCTGGCCGGGCTTGTGCGTTCCGTCTCAACACCCGGATTCTCCGGAGTCACCTTCCATGAGGTCACCGCAAAGTCAGTGCTCAACAAGGTGCCTTCGGGTTCCAATATGCCTTTCGAATGGACAGTGAATCCCTACAGGGGCTGCAGCCATGCCTGCGTCTATTGCTTCGCCCGGAAGACGCACACCTACCTGGAGTTCGACGCCGGACGCGACTTCGACTCCCAGGTGGTAGTCAAGATCAACGCGGCAGAGGTCCTTCGGAAGGAACTGGCCAAACCCTCCTGGGAACGGCACCAAGTTGCCCTCGGAACCAACACCGACCCCTACCAGCGCGCCGAAGGCCGATACGCGCTGATGCCGGGGATCATCCGGGCACTTGCCGATTCCGGCACACCGTTTTCAATCCTGACCAAAGGCACGTTGCTTGCCCGGGATATTCCCCTGCTCAAGCATGCGGCTACCCAGGTACCCGTGGACCTGGGTATCTCGCTGGCCATGACCAACGAGGACCTTGCAGAGATTGTTGAACCCGGCACCCCATCCCCGAGGGCCCGCCTCAAGCTCATTGCGCGGCTACGTGAGGCAGGTCTGGGTTGCGGAGTCATGGCTATGCCCATCCTGCCTTGGCTCACGGATTCAGACGAAGCCCTTGAGTCCTTGTTCTCGGAACTAGCCAACGCCGGCGCCACAGGCGTCACTGCAGGAGCCCTCTACCTTAAGCCGGGTACACGTGAGTGGTACATGAAGTGGCTCGCCGCCCACCATCCCGAACTTGTAGGACGGTACCGTCGCTTGTACGGGCAGGGATCGTATGCGTCAAAGGAGTACCGCTCCTGGTTGTCGGCCAGGATCAATCACTTCAAAGCCAAGCATGGCTTTACCGGAACGCAAGGCTTCAGCCACCGCAATGCCCGGTCAGCCACCACCCCGGCCTCGGGCCCGGAGCCTGCAGTTGGGACGCCGCTGCCAGGGCAAGAACCACTTTTCTAAGCTGCTAGGCCCGTTTTCCAAGCAGCTAGGCCAGTGCAGTCACGCGTTCCAGCAACGCCCGGACTATAGGGAAGTCAGCCGGGATCCAGGCCAGGCCAAGAGCTTCTTTGTCATCAAGCAGGGATACCCAGCGCAGCTCGTCGTGATCCTCAAGAGCAAGAGGTGTGCCTTCAGCGAGTTCCGCCAACCAGACACGCATAGCCGCGCGCTCATTGAGGGGCCACCCCGCGGCCTCACCAGACTCCAGCTCCGCCCCCAGCCGGACCGTAACTCCCAGCTCCTCCGCGAGCTCCCGATGAAGGGCAGCTTCGGCCGACTCGCCCTCCTCTACTTTGCCGCCGGGAAATTCCCACATTCCGGCGAACTGCGGGGGTGCAGTGCGGCGGGCTACAAGGAGTTGGGCCGGGGCGTCCAAGTCGTCGACGACGGCGGCGCCCACCACGTTTATCAGTCCAGTCACTGAAACAGTCTATGGGTGGCGCGTAGCATGGGCATCGTCACATACCGACGTCAAGTCGCGGTCACGGGACTAAGCTTGTAATCGGATTTTCTCCACCTTTTCCCAGCCCTCAAGGCACCTCACGAAGCAGGCTCATGACTATCACTGTGTCCCCACCCGCCGTCGCCAAAACAGCAAGGCGTCACCTGGGCTTGGCCATCCTCGCGCTGGCCACGGGTGGGTTCGCCATCGGCACCACCGAGTTCGCCATGATGGGTCTACTCAAGGAAATCGAGGAAGGACTGGGCATCAGCACTCCCGAGGCCGGCAACCTCATCTCCGCCTATGCCTTGGGCGTTGTCATCGGCGCGCCCATCTTCGCTGCATTCGGAGCCAAACTTCCCAGGAAGTACCTGGCTCTGGGGTTGATGCTGTTCCTCTCCATCGCCAACCTGACCTCTTTCATTGCTCCCGACTACGGTTTCATGCTGCTCTCCCGCTTCGCTTCCGGGCTCCCCCACGGCGCGTTCTTCGGTGTGGCTGCCGTCATTGCTGCCGGCTTGGTGGCACCCACAAAACGCGGTTGGGCCATCTCCATGGTGATGGCAGGCCTCACCGTCTCCAACGTCATCGGCGTGCCTGTGACCACCTGGGTGGGGCAGACCTTCGGGTGGCGCCTTCTCTTCATCATCGTGGGGGCCATCGGCCTGCTCACCGTGGTCATGGTCTGGAAATTCGTCCCCTTCGAAGCAGCGCACCCTGAGGCGAGTATTCGACGCGAACTCGGTGCCCTCAAGCGGCTTCAAGTCTGGCTTGCTTTACTGATCGGCATCATCGGCTTTGGTGGGTTCTTCGCCGTCTACACCTACATCGCGCACACCATGACCGGCGTGGCAGGGATACCCGAAAGCCTCATTCCGGCAGTCGTGGCGCTCTACGGACTCGGCATGGTTGCGGGCAACATCATCGGTGGCCGCATCGCGGACAAGTCAGTTATGGGCACCATCTATTGGGTCATGCCGGGCATCGCCGCAGCATTGGTGGTTTACGCCATTGCCGCCCACTGGGCTTGGTCCGCCTTCATCATGGCCTTCGTCGTTGGCGGCATAGGCTCCATGCTCACGCCAGCGTTGCAGACCCGTCTCCTGGATGCCGCTCCAGGCGCTGCCTCGCTCGCTTCGTCACTAAACCACTCCGCCCTTAACATTGCCAATGCACTGGGGGCCTTCCTCGGCGGGACCGTGATTGCCTGGGGTTGGGGCTACGTGGCTCCGGCCCTTGTGGGTGCCGTCCTTGCCATCCTCGGCTTGGGAGTTGCCATCATCAGCGGACTGCTGGAACGCAAGAAGCCGCTGGCTACCTCATGAATCGCTAGAGCGTGATCCAACTGCTGGATACCGCAACAAAGAAAGATGGGCTCTTCAGTTTGAAGAGCCCATCTTTGGTTAATGCCGACTTTGGTTGACGCTGACCTGACTAAGCCTGGACGCGCTCAACATCGGGTTCAAGGTAGATGACCCGGGCGATCGGTACCGCCGCCCGGATCCGCTGCTCGGCGTCGTCAATCACACGGGCAATTGCTTGACCGGTATCGGCGGCGCCCATGGTGATCTTGGCTGCAACCAGCAGTTCTTCCGGCCCCAAGTGCATGGTCTTGAGGTGGATGATCCGGGTGCCATCCGCCTGCAGTGCCTCGGTGATGCGTGCGACGTCGTCTTTGGTGGCCGACTCACCCAGCAGGAGCGATTTGGTCTCCACCGCAAGGATGACAGCAATCGCGACAAGCAGCAGGCCGATCATGGCCGTACCGAAGGCGTCCCAAATGCCATCGCCGGTTGCGAGGGTCATGCTGACGCCGAACAGGGCGAACACCAAGCCAAGCAAGGCGCCGAAGTCTTCCAGGAGGATGACCGGCAACTCGGGCTGCTTGGCGTTGCGGATGAACTTGGCCCACGTCTGCTTGCCACGGATATGGTTCGACTCCACGATGGCGGTTCGGAAGGAGAACGACTCGGCGATGATGGCGCCAACAAGGACAGCCAACGGTACCCACCAGAAGTCGCCTTCGATGCCATGCGGGTGCTGGAACTTCTCCCACGCCTCGTACAGGGCGAAGAGGCCACCCACGCTGAACAAGACGATGGACACGATGAACGCGTAAATGTACCGTTCGCGGCCGTAGCCAAAGGGGTGCTCGGGGCTTGCCGCACGCTGTGCGCGCTTGCCTCCTACCAGGAGAAGGATCTGGTTGCCGGAGTCGGCCACTGAGTGAATGGCCTCAGCGAGCATGGACGATGACATCGTCAGGACGAATGCAACGAACTTCAGGACAGCGATGGTCAGGTTCGCGGCGAGGGCCGCCACGATCGCTTTGGTACCGCCACTTGCAGCCACGAAAGCTTCACCTCTTCGGTTTTGGGAAAGTTTGGAATGGGCCAGGAAGAGTCGTCAACGTGACGATCTTGCAAGAAATACCGTACCGGGCGTCAGGCTGTTTCTACATTCCCGACCCGGGCGCCCTGCTGCGAACGGGCGCTGGCATAGAGGCAAACTGTGGCCGCTGTGCCTAGGTTCAGGCTCTCGGCCGCGCCATAAACAGGGACGGCTACGCGGTGATCGGCGAGTGCCAGTTCTGCATCGGACAGCCCTTGCGCTTCGTTCCCGAACAACCAGGCTGTGGGTGCCTCAAGGGCGTAATCCGAGGCTACATCGCCGTTTCCGAGCCTCCGGGCAGCATTCTCGTCCTGGAGTTGGTCAAGGTTTACCGTCCCATACCCGTCGGCGGCCAGGATCCCAATACCCAGTTCCCGGCAGCGCGCGACAAGATCTTCAACGTCAGCCCCCAGCACCACCGGCAGGTGGAACAACGAACCGGCCGTGGACCGTACCGCCTTGGGGTTGTATATGTCCACGCTTGAGCCGGTCAGGATCACGGCGTCGGCACCTGCGGCGTCGGCCGCGCGCAAAACGGTCCCTGCGTTGCCGGGGTCCCGGACCTGGCACATGACGGCGATAAGGCGAGGACCGGCGTCGAGCACCGATTCGAGGCTGACATCCACGAAACTACACACGGCAACAATGCCCTGCGGGTTGACGGTGTCCGCCATGGCGGCCAGGACGTCGTCGCTGGCCAGCCGAAGATGTGTTCCTTCTGCAAGGTCCGCGAGTTCCGGGAGCCGCTCCAGGCATGCCTCGCTCGCAAAGACTTCATGCACGACGGCGGAACCGCCTGCCGCAGTACGTTCCCGGTGCAGGGTCAAAGCCTCGCGAACCGCCTGTGGACCCTCAGCCAGGAAACGGCCGCGCTTTAAACGGGCCGGGCGCCCGGCAAGCTTTGCAACGTCCCTCACCCGATCTGCTCGGGGGTTGGTCATCGGAAAGTCTTGCGGGCGCCCGGTTTCGTTCATATAAAGAACTTTAGTGGCAGTTGCGACTAGTTCTTGATCTGCTGGCGGGCTTCGCCGCCGGCCGGCTCGAAGCCAGCAGCCTTTGCAGCCTCAACCGTGGAGAACCAGTATTCTGCAGCAGTGTTCTCGTACCAAGTGGAACCCGGTACGTGGTACTTCTTGGACTCGGCGTTGCCCTTGATGGCGTGGCCTTCCGGAGCACCTTCGCCGTCAACGGCAGCAATAGCGCCATCGATAGCGGGCTTCTCGGAGACAGAAGCCTTGACAGCCGTTGCGGTAGCAGCAGCGGGAGCAACCTTGGCAGCCTTCGGTGCGGCAACCTCGGCCTTAGCAGCCGGAGCAGACGTGTCGGCCGGGAGGGCAGCCTTGGCAATGTTCACCAGAGCGGCGAATGCGTTGGCGTCCGAAACAGCCAGTTCGGCCAGCATACGGCGGTCAACCTCAACCTCAGCGGCCTTCAGGCCCTGGATCAGGCGGTTGTAGGTGAGGCCGTTGGCGCGGGATGCAGCGTTGATGCGCTGGATCCAGAGGCGACGGAAGTCACCCTTCTTCTTACGGCGGTCGCCGTAGCCGTACACAAACGAGTGCAGCAGCTGCTCTTTGGCCTTGCGGTACAGGCGCGAACGCTGACCGCGGTAACCCTTGGCGCGTTCGAGGATAACCCGGCGCTTCTTGTGGGCGTTTACCGCCCGCTTCACACGTGCCACGTGCGTACTCCTTCAGAAATCTTTATCCCAAGCTGCTACTGCCGGAGATCCGGCCGGCCTGAGAAGGCTTTTGGTGTAGTCGGCCGCTACCGGATGGCAGCAACCAAAGAACTTGGAACTTAGACGCCGAGCATCTTCTTGATGACCTTGGCATCGCCCTTGAAGACGATCTTGTCGCCGGCGAGGCGACGGGTCAGCGTGGAGGACTTGTGCTCCAGGTAGTGGCGGCGGTTGGCCTGCTGACGCTTCAGCTTGCCGGTGCCGGTCAGCTTGAAGCGCTTCTTAGCACCGCTGTGGGTCTTCATCTTCGGCATGGGGACCGATCTCCTTACGTATCCACGGACAAAGTCCGCAGTTCTTTCGTGCAGCCGGCCTACGAGGGCCGGCGTGCTGGTTGCTTGCCGTTGGAGGTCAGGACCTCCGGGGCGTTGAACTAGTTGGTCTTGCGTGATGCAGGCTTCGGCGCAGCCTTGGGAGCTGCGGGCCGAGCTGCCGGCTTGGGAGCTGCCGGCTTGGCGACGGGCTTCGGAGCCGAGGGAACTGCAGGCTTCGGGGCAGCTGCGGGAACAGCTGCCTTCGGAGCTGCCGGTGCGGGAGCTGCTTTGGGGGCCGGTGCTTTCTCCGCCGGTGCAGTCTTCACAGCCGGGGCTTTCTCAACCACGGGTGCTTCTTCGACTACAGGAGCTTCCTCAACAACCGGAGCCTCTTCGACTACGGGTGCTTCTTCAGCTACCGGTGCTTCCTCGGCTTCTTCAACAACCGGTGCCTCTTCAGCAACGGGGGTTTCAGCCTCGGGAGCGTCCACGGCTTCCTGCTTGGGCTCTTCTTCGGAAGCGAGCAGGCCTGCGGGCAGAAGGTCGCCCAGGGTCTGCGTCAGCGGAGCCTGCTCACCTGTGGTGTCCACGCGTCCGGATGCCTTGGCCTCATTCTGGGCCTTGGCTTCGGCACGCTGGGCTGCACGCCGGGCTTCTGCCTTGGCTTCCGCCTTGTTCTTCAGCGGGCCGATCACCATGACCATGTTGCGGCCATCGATGCGAGGGCTGGACTCAACAATGCCCACCTCTGCGACGTCTTCAGCAAACTTCTGAAGCAGGCGGATGCCCATTTCCGGACGCTGCTGTTCGCGGCCGCGGAACTGGATCATTGCCTTGACCTTGTCACCTGCACCGAGGAAGCGAAGTGCATGTCCGCGCTTGGTTTCGTAGTCGTGCTTGTCGATCTTGAGGCGGAAACGGATTTCCTTCAGAACCGTGTTGGTCTGGTTCTTGCGGGCCTCACGCGCCTTCACGGCAGCTTCGTACTTGTACTTGCCGAAGTCCATCAACTTGCAAACAGGAGGCTTAGCCTGCGGGGCAACTTCAACGAGATCGAGATCGGATTCGGCAGCAAGACGCAGGGCGTCCTCGATGCGGACGATTCCTACCTGTTCGCCGGCAGGGCCGACCAGCCGCACCTCGGGGACGCGGATACGCTCATTGATTCTTGGCTCGCTAATGTTAAAGCTCCTGTGGTTGTGGTGAGTTTCACCGGCAAATAGAGAAGGCCTCCAATTGCTGGTGCAATCGAAGGCCTCAAGGATCGGGTGTGCTCCTTTGAAGGGTGCACGCACTCCAGAGGCTACGCCTCCGGGTGTCCGACCAGTACCCGGCAACCTCTTGTTCCGTGGAGGAATCCTGTTCCCCGAAGGGAAAACGGCTGACGCGGGTGGGAGAGAACTCCGCTTGCAAACTGAAAATCAATTCTACAGAAATAACCCGCCAAGCGCACATTGCACGCGGCGGGAGCATTTAATGCGAATAACGACTTCCAGTCGGTCTGTGACAAGCTTACCAGTATGAGCACTGAAGACAGCAATTCGCGCAACTCCTACTCCGAGGACACAGCCACGGCCACCGCAGCCGACGCCGGGGTTTCCCAGCAGATCCGTGACATCGCGGAAGTTCCGGCAGTAGAAGTCATCACCACCGGCGCGGTCCACCTGATGAGCGCCGCCGCTGTGAAAGTCGGCCTTGCCGATGACCCCAACGCAGAAGACCTCAAAGACCTCGACGAGGCCCGCAAGCTCATCACTGCACTGGCTGGCCTCGTAACGGCGGCAGCCCCCGAAATCGGTTCGCAGCATGCCGGGCCCTTGCGTGATGGACTGCGCTCCCTCCAGTTGGCATTCCGCGAAGCCTCCCTTATCCCTGACGCACCGGGCAAAGGCCCGGGCGAGAAGTTCACCGGGCCTGTGAACTAGCCAGGAACTGCCCAAAATACCTACGACGGCGGCCCGACCACATGTGGTCGGGCAGCCGTCGTCGTTAGTCACTGGTATTACGGCTCAGTGGGTTTATGGATCACTGGGATTACGGCCCCGAAGAATTAGCGACGCCGGAGTTACACCCGGGCGCGCCGACGCCTGGACATGAGGGCGAAGCCCGCGATGCAAAGTACGACTCCTGCAAAGCCGACGGAGGCAAAACCTCCGGACGGCCCCACAGTGTCAATAAATATCCCGGCAAGGGGCGCGCCGAAGGCAATCCCGGCCGTCAGCGCGGATCCGTACCACCCCATGGCCTCGCCGCGGCGTTCCTCATCTACGAGGTCCGCCACCTTCTCCGATGACGCCGACAACACCGGAGCGCAGAGAAGGCCGGGGAGAATCGAGAGCACCGCCAGCGTCCAGGTATCGTGTGCGAAACCCATCGGGATGGTGAGCGCGGCCATGCCCAACAACAGCAGCATGGGAGAGACCGAACGATTCATTGCGCCGTAGATGAGTCCGCCCACAACCGATGCCGCACACCAGAAGAAGAAAACGATGCCGATCTCGTTTTGGTGGCCCCCGCGCTCCAACAGGCCAACAATACTGACATCCGAGCCGCTAAGTACCATCCCCGATCCCGCAGCTACGGCGAAAAGTGCCGCTACGGAAACCGTAAACCAGGTGAAATTGCGGGCCACGCGCTTCCGAAGTCCAGCTGTGCGGGACGTGGCTGCCGGCGCCATTTCAGAGGCCGCCTCCTGCACGTGACCTGGCGCGGAGGCCACCATTGCCGCCTCGGCAGCGGCAAGGTCCGCGGCCGCCCGTGCAGCGGATTCCTCCGGACTGCAATTGGCATCGCTGCGGGTGGGAGGGTTGAACCAGATCAAAAACAGGCCAGCCACGGAAACAGAAATGCCCACCGCGGTAAGCCCCACGGCCGAGAAGCCGCTGGTGGCGACGATCGCGCCAACGGCGGGACCTATCATGAACACGAACTCAGTGGCGATGGAATCGAGCGCAAACGCCGAGCGTCGCTGGTCGCCGTCCACCATGACGCCCAACGATTGACGAACGACGCTAAAGATCGGCAACGTGAACAAGCCACCCACGAAGACCAAGGGAAGCAGCCAGGCGTAAGGGACGTGCGGAACAATGGACCAAATCACTGTTTCCGAGATGACGGATGGGATCAGCGCCTTACGCAGGCCCACCATGTCCACGCGCCGACCACGCCAGGGCGCCCCCAAGGCAATGCCTATGGTCATGACGGCGGCAGCGGCACCCGCGGCGGCGTAGCCCTCCCCCAGTGACAGGACAATGTGCAACGTCAGGAGCACGCCCGCCGCCGAATGCGGAATGCGGGCGATCATGCCCACCAGCAGGAGCCGCCGGACAGGGCGAATGGACAGCATCTCTTTGTAGAGAGCGAAATTCACGGGCTAATTCCTCTTGTTCCCCCAGGGCAGTCCCCGGTGGACGGGTACTGCCGTTAGTGCCGCCCAGGCTCCTGTGCCGCACGTTGCAGTTTTACTTCAACGGAATCGACGCCCTCGGCAAACGATTCCACCTGTGCCCACGCCTCGTTCAGGTCAGCCACCAGCGATTGGACGGCAGCGGCATCGAGTCCGTCCTCAAGGAAGAGCACTATTCGCAGTTCCGGGCCAGCGCCTCCGCCCGGGACCGTGCGGCCGTCCGCAGTCAGGGAGGCGACACCACCACCGGCCTGTGTTTCGAGCCGGCGCACCGCCGGAAACGCCTCGGCCTGTGAAGCGAGAGCAGACTCCAGTTGATCATCAAGGTATGACGGCGTCCAGTCCCGCTGCTGCGCCAACGCCCACATGGCTGGCCGCCGAACCACGAAGGTGAACGCCGAACCGGGGTCCAGCACCAACAATTGTGCGCCTTCGGAAACAGCCGAAAGGGCCGCCCTTGCCGCATAAACAGCTACGGGCCGGGCCTCTGCATGCCACGATTCAAGAGCGGCGGCCGTGGTGAACACCGGCATTGCCTTCCGGCCATCAGGCGCCTTAAGTGTGACTAATGCCATATCGGCCTGCTTGTCCGCGTGCAGCCCGTCAACGCCTTCGGCTTCCTCGGCGAGCTGGGCTACCACGGGAACGAAAACCCGGGCGGTAGCGAGTGAAGCCAGGACCTCCGCCTCACTGCCCGTCCCGTTCAGCAGTGCATCAACGGCGGCGAGGTAACCGGGGTCGGCACTGCCGTCGTCGTCTTCGAAATTGTGGATCCTGGCATCGTCACCAGTCAGGCTCCGGCCTTCCCAAGGTTGCCCCGCCGAGTCGGTAGCACCGCCGGCGCCGGCCAGGGCAGCGGCAATATGGCCTGGAAGTTCGCGTCGTCCGGCATCGCGGTTCCCCGGGTGGTTCTCCGGGCCGGAATCTGTGGGACGTGAAGCAGCCATCATCGACGACCGGCTACATCCAGGGCTTCGGGCAAAGTGAAAGCGCCTGCATAAAGGGCTTTGCCAACAATCGCACCCTCGACGCCCAAGGGCACGAGCTCGCGGAGCACGCGAAGATCCTCAAGGCTGGATATACCGCCTGAAGCCACCACCGGCTTGCCCGTCTTCTGCACCATCTGGCGCAGCAAGTCAACGTTCGGGCCCTGCAGCGTTCCGTCTTTGGTGACATCGGTGACCACGTAGCGTGCACAGCCAGCGTCCTCCAGTCGGGCAAGAACTTCCCAGAGGTCGCCGCCTTCTTTGGTCCAGCCACGACCAGCCAGGGTGGTACCACGGACGTCGAGGCCGACGGCGATCTTGTCACCGAAACGGTCAATGGCGCGCCTTGTCCACTCAGGGTTCTCCAATGCTGCCGTACCGAGGTTCACGCGCTCCACGCCCAATTCCAGGGCGCGTTCCAGCGACTCGTCATCCCGGAGACCGCCGGACAACTCGACCTTGACGTTGAGCTGGGAGACGACCTCCCTGATGAGGTCCGCGTTGTTGCCGCGGCCAAAAGCGGCGTCGAGGTCCACCATGTGCACCCACTCGGCACCGGCGTTCTGCCAGTTCAAGGCAGCTTCCAGAGGCGTGCCGTAGCTGGTTTCCGAACCTGCCTCGCCTTGCAGCAGGCGGACTGCCTGGCCATCAACGATGTCGACGGCGGGGAGGAGTTCCAGAACGGACTGGGCAGAGGTGGTCATGTGTGTCCTAGGAGTTGATGGGGACGCGAGGCGTTCAGTTGCCCGGCAGCGTCAGGAGATAGGCGGCAAGCAGGGACATCCCCGCCAGTACATAGAAGGAAACGGAAACCCACAGTGGCTTCTTCTGCTGGTGGAAAGATATACCTCCACCCACCAGCACGCCGGCAAGGCCCATAAGCACTACAGACCACACTTAGGCTGCACCACGATCGTCCGCTGCCGGAGCCTGTGCCACCTTGGATGCAGGCTTGCGAAGCCCGTCCACCCAGTTGCGCAGGAGGCGTGCCCCGGCATCTCCGGATTTCTCGGGGTGGAACTGGGTGGCGCACAGGGGGCCATTTTCAACAGCAGCAATAAAGCGGGCACCGTGCTCGGACCACGTCACCAAAGGTGGAGCCATCCGGGGCTGAACGACGTCGAAGTTCCACTCCTGCACGCCGTATGAGTGAACGAAGTAGAAGCGTTCCTGTTCGACGCCCGCGAAAAGCTTGGACCCTTCGGGCACGTCCACCGTGTTCCAACCCATGTGGGGAACCACGGGGGCGGGAAGGAGTTCAACCTTGCCCGGCCATTCGGCCATGCCCTCGGACTCGGTTCCGTGTTCGACCCCGGCTTCGAAGAGCACCTGCAGCCCAACGCAAATTGCCAGGACAGGCCGTCCACCCGCAACACGTCGGCCAATCATGCGGATCGCATCGACGGCCTTGAGTTCCCCCATCACTGTTTCAAAGGCACCCACGCCGGGGACCAGCAACCCGTCGGCATTCAGCACGTCCTCAGGCTTGGAGCTGAGAACCACCTCGGCGCCTGCCCGTTCAAGGGCGCGAACGGCCGAACGGACATTGCCTGAACCGTAGTCCAGCACCGTAACCGTGGGCTTACCTTCGGGCGACTCAGGCTTGACGGTAGCCGAAGCGTCAGTAACCGCACCGTCCTTCAGGATTTGGCCGCTCATAGCGCGCCCTTGGTGGATGGGATGCCCTCGACGCGGGGATCCGACTCCACTGCCGAGCGAAGAGCCCGGGCAAAGGCTTTGAATTGGGCCTCGACGATGTGGTGGGGATCGCGGCCTGCGAGAACGTTCATGTGCAGGCAGATACCGGCGTGCAATGTGATGGCCTCAAAGACGTGGCGGGTCAGCGAACCCGTGAAGTGGCCGCCGATCAGGTGGTACTCCTGCCCTGCGGGTTCTCCACCGTGCACCAGATACGGGCGCCCCGAGACATCCACGACAGCGTGCGCCAAGGCTTCGTCCAAAGGAACCGTTGCTTCGCCGAAGCGGCGGATTCCGGCTTTGTTGCCCAAGGCAGTACGTAAGACCTCACCAAAAGTAATGGCCACATCTTCAACTGTGTGGTGGGCATCAATGTGGGTGTCACCCGTGGCTTTGACGGTCATGTCAATCAGGGAGTGCTTGCACAACGCCGTCAGCATGTGGTCATAGAAGGGAACCGTGGTGCTGATGTCCGAGACACCGGTGCCATCCAGGTTGATCTCCACCAGGACGGAGGATTCGCTGGTGGTGCGCTCCATGCGCGCAGTGCGGTCAGCGGACGGCTTGGCGCCGGTTTCGCTCATTGGGACGTCCTTATACACGAAGAATGGGGTGGGTCTATTGACAAGTTTAGTTGGGTTGGGACGCAGGACTGTCCAGAAGGGCTTCCAAGGCTTCAAGGAAGGCCGTCGTTTCCTTTTCTGTTCCCGCTGTCACGCGCAGGTGCCCCGGAATGCCGACGTCGCGGATCAGGACTCCCGCATCCAGCAAGCCCTGCCAGATCGCGTGCGGGTTCGAAAGCCCACCGAAGAACACGTAGTTTGAGTCCGAGGCCGCCGGCTTGAGCCCCATTCGGAGGAGCTCGGTCACAATCCGGTCCCGTTGCACCTTGATGTCCTCGACGTCGGCCATGAGCGCTTCGCGGTGATTGAGGGCGGCCAGGGCCGTGGCTTGTGTGACGGCTGAGAGGTGGTAGGGCAGCCGAACGAGCCTGATGGCATCGGTAACCTCAGGCGCGGCGGCCATGTAGCCCAAGCGGGCACCTGCCAGGGCAAAGGCCTTGCTCATGGTTCGCGAGACGATCAAACGTTCGCGCCCGGGAAGCAGCGTCAGCGCGCTTGGCGTGTTGTCGTGCGCGAACTCGTGGTAGGCCTCATCTACGATGACGATCGCCTGGCTGGCCTCGCCGGCTTCGTACACGGCTTCTACGACGTCCAGGCCCAGTCCCGTTCCCGTGGGGTTGTTGGGCGAGCACAGGAACACGATATTTGCGCCAGTCTCCTTCACTTGGGCAGCAGCAGAAGCCGCATCCAGGCCATAGTCGTCAGCTCGGACTCCACGGACATACTCGGTGTCCGTGCCGCTGGCAAGCAGGGGGTACATGGAATACGTGGGAGGGAATCCCAGAGCTTTGCGCCCCGGACCGCCAAAGGCCTGCATAATCTGCTGCAGGACCTCGTTGGAGCCGTTGGCTGCCCAGATGTTCTCCGCGGAAAGCCCGTGTCCGAGGTAATCGGCAAGGGATTCACGGAGTTCCGTGAATTCGCGGTCAGGGTACCGGTTCAGACCGGTGGCCGCAGCAGCAACAGCCTGGGTAATCGCCTCTTGCACATCTGCCGGCACGCCATGGGTGTTCTCGTTGACGTTGAGCAAAATGGGGACGTCAAGCTGCGGCGCGCCATAGGGGCTCAATCCACGCAGGTTGGTCCGAAGGGGAAGGCGGTCAAGTCGCTCAAGCTGGTCACTCACCAAGACAGTTTAAGGTGCCGGTGCGACTGCAGAGTAACTGTGACGCCAGAGACGCCCACCCATAGGCCCACGGCCGCTCAATTGGCGGGAACGAACAGCTGCTGGCCGGGCTGGATGCGTCCCCCGCGGAGATCGTTCAACTGAATGATTTCTGCGATGACATCACGCGGGTCCCGCTCCGGCGCGGCCGCACCGGCGATGCCCCACAAGGACTGCCCGGGCTGGACAGTAACCGTAACGGCCACCGGCGGCTGAAGCTGACCTTGGGAATCAGAAGCTTTAGCCGGGGAGTTAATGAAGCCGGCGAGGCTCAGCAGCGCGGCAAGGAGCAGCATGATGGGGATCCCGAAGAACACGATCCTGCCGCGTTGGGTCAGCCGGAGACGCGCAGGAGCCGGAGTGTTGCGGAATTCATGGAACGTGGAGATTGCGGACATGAGCTGAGCCCTTCTGAGCGATTGCCTGCATCGGATGCCCGCTGCTGGCTGCCAATTCCTTGCGTTCGTTGGACCCGGCCCGAATATTCGAACACTTTCTTCGAACATCCGAACCCCGCTCAACTTTTATAGAACACATATTCGAACCTTGCTATGACATTTTTAGCACTTATCAACGAACGGTGTCGAGACTCGCTAGAACGAATGTTTGATAAACGCCTGTGCCTGGCCTAGGTTTGAGTGAAGAAACAGGCACTGTTTCAGTGGAACAGGAGGGTCTGACATTTTTCAGATCCAACATCCCCGGGCTCACTCCAGACGGTGACCGGGCGGAACGGAAGGGCATTGGCGAACATGGCAGCGAAAGCCACCGGCGGCGGGGTACCCCTGCGGAGCCAACAGCCTCAAAAGAGTCCCAAAAGCCTGACTGTCCGGCAGAAGAAAATCCTGGAAACCATCCAGCGGTCCGTCAATGACAACGGGTATCCGCCCAGCATGCGCGAAATTGGCGACACCGTTGGTCTCGCGAGCCTCTCCAGCGTCACGCACCAGCTCTCCCAGTTGGAGAAGCTTGGCTACTTGCGCAGAGATCCCAAGCGCCCCCGCGCCATGGAAGTACTTATGCCTTTGACCCTTGACGGCGGGACAATTCCCGGAGTGGAAGCAACTACTACCCTCCGCAGTGCAGGCGGACTCGCCGTGACGGAGTTGGCCAGTGCCAGCGACACCGCGATGGTGCCCCTGGTGGGACGCATCGCAGCCGGTGGGCCCATCCTCGCTGACCAGACGATTGAGGACGTCCTGCCCCTGCCCCGGCAACTGGTGGGCCACGGCGAACTGTTCATGCTGAAGGTCGCTGGGGACTCAATGATCGATGCCGCCATTTGTGACGGTGACTGGGTAGTTGTCCGCCGCCAGAATGACGCCATCAACGGCGACATCGTGGCAGCACTCCTGGATGACGAAGCCACGGTAAAGACTTTCCGCCAGCGGGACGGCCATACCTGGCTGCTCCCCCAGAACACGCAGTACGAACCGATACTTGGAGACCAAGCCACCATTATGGGCAAGGTCGTCTCGGTCCTGCGCTCCCTCTAGGGCGTTCGCCTACGTTTTCTTTGCGCCCAAGCGTTCCAGGACGCCGCGCACCACGTTGCGGTCCGTCGTAGCCCAAAATGGCGGCAAAGCGGCCCGCAGGAACCCGCCGTACCGTTCGGTGGAAAGCCGTGAGTCCAGGACGGCGACCACGCCTTTATCGCCGGTGGAACGAATGAGGCGACCTGCTCCCTGCGCAAGACGAATTGCCGCGTGCGTAGCTGACACCGCCATGAACCCGTTGCCCCCGGACTGTGCAACAGCTCGCGAGCGTGCGGTCATCAGCGGGTCATCAGGCCTCGGGAACGGAATGCGGTCAATCACCACAAGGCGGCAAGAACCGCCAGGGACGTCGACGCCCTGCCACAGGGACATCGTGCCGAAGAGGCAGGTGTCCGGTTCATCAGCAAATTGCTTCACCAGTGCTGCCATGGTGGATTCCCCCTGGCAGAGGATGTCCACATCCAGCCGTGGGCGCATCGCGTCTGCAGCTTCCTCGGCCGCCCGACGTGAGGAGAAGAGGCACAGGGCTCCCCCACCGGACGCACGGATCAGGTCTTCAAGCTCATCCAGTGCCTCGGGAGAAGTGCCCCTGCCGGGCTTGGGCAGGTGTTTGGCCACGTAAAGCACACCCTGCTTGGGATAATCAAAAGGCGATCCGACGTCCAACCCGGTCCAGCTGGGCGCCCCATCTCCAATGAGCCCCAGGCCACCTGCTGCGGGCTCAAAGGCAGATCCAATAGCCAACGTGGCCGAAGTAAGCACCACAGTGTGCCCTGCGAAAAGGCCTTCCCGCAGCCGGCCGGCAACGCTTAGCGGGGCGATGTTGATCAGTGCCGGCGCGGTCTCGTCCGGGTGCGAGTACCCTTGCTGGGGATCGAAGGTGCTGTTCCTGGAGAACCACACCACTTCGCGGTTCTCCTTGGCCGCGAGCATCCGCTCGCACAGTTCCAGAATGAGCATGAGCCGTGAGCGCGCAAGCTGCCTCCCGCCGTCGACGGCGTTTGAAGAGTCAGTCTTCGAGTCAGATAACGCGGCGCGGGTGGCATCGCGCAGTTGATCCAGGCAGTCCAGTTGTTCGTCGTTGAGCCCGTTGGGCAGCAAACCATTGGGAACTCCTGCAATGGCCATGTCGAGTCGATCGGCTGCCGCGTTCAGGGCGTCTACGGTAATAGCGGTGTGCTTGCGCGCGCTCGAAGCCGCGGCATGCACCATTGCCACGGACAGCTGACCGGTAACGGCCCCCGTCACCCGGTCCTGCAGCTCATGCGCTTCGTCAACCACAACGACGTCGTACTCGGGCAGGACAGCAAGCCCTTCGAAGGCACTCACGGCCAGCATGGCATGGTTGGTCACCACGACGTCGGCCTCAGCCGCCCGGGCCCGTGCCTGCTCGCTAAAGCACTCCTCGGCAAGTGGGCATTTTTGCGCTCCCAGGCACTCCATGGACGTCACGGAGACCTGCCGCCAGGCGCGGTCGGTAACGCCCGGCATCAGTTCATCGCGGTCGCCCGTGGCCGTCTTTTCGGCCCAGTCACGGAGCCGGACCACTTCCTTGCCCAATTGCGACGACGGGCCGCCAACCGCCGCTGCAAAATGCGGCACGCTGGTGTCCTCACCCAGGGAAAAAAGTTGGCCCTCGGACGGCTCTTCGCTGGGGAAGCCACCCTCCAGCTTTTGCAGGCAGACATAATTTGCCCGGCCCTTGACGAGTGCCACGTTCACGGGACGCTCAAGGGCCGGGCTTATGGTCTCCAACAGCCGGGGCAGGTCCCGGCCCACAATCTGTGTTTGCAGGGCCAAGGTAGCGGTGGACACAAGCGTCGGTTTGTCGCTGTCCATGGAATGGGCGATCAACGGAATCAGGTAGGCCAAAGACTTACCCGTTCCCGTTCCCGCCTGGACCAGCAAATGCTCACCGGACTCGATCGCCCTGGTGACTTGCCGTGCCATCTCGTGCTGGCCTGAACGGCTTTGACCGCCCATCCCGGCAACAGCTTTGTCCAACAGCTCGAGGGTAAATTTCTCCCCCACTGACTCGACGACGTCCGCCGCCACCTTCTCAACCATTGCTGACGAATGACTCCAGCTCGGCGGCCAATCCTTCACGAACCATGGCCACCACGCGGGTTCCGTTTTCCTCGTGCTCGAGGCTCAGGATTTCCGAATCGGAGTTGTGCAGCTTGTTGACCATGTCACCGCGGTCATACGGGATCAGCACCTCGAGGCGGACTCCCGGCCGCGGAATGGACCGGCTGATCTCTTCCAGGAGTTCAGGAATGCCCTGGCCCGTACGGGTGGAAACCACGGCGTGCCGCGGTTCCTTTTGCTTCAGGCGTTCCACCACGAAAGGATCCGCTACGTCCACCTTGTTCAGGACGATGATTTCCGGAACCTTGCGGGCGTCGACCTCGGTGAAGACAGCACGCACTGCCGCGATTTGCCCTTCCGGGTCCGGGTGGGAGGCGTCCACGACATGCAGGATCAGGTCTGCGTCCGCGACTTCTTCCAGTGTGGAGCGGAAGGCTTCCACCAGTTGCGTAGGCAACGAGCGGACGAATCCAACGGTGTCCGCCAGCGTGTAGCCGATACCATCCGGCGTCTGCGCCTTCCTGACCGTCGGGTCCAGGGTGGCGAACAGTGCGTTTTCCACCAGCACTCCAGCATCGGTCAGCCGGTTCAGGAGCGAGGACTTTCCAGCGTTGGTATAACCAGCGATGGCAACCGAAGGTACGGCATTACGACGGCGGTTGGCCCGCTTGGTCTCGCGCGCCGGCTTCATGGCCGCGATCTCCCTACGGAGCTTGGCCATGCGCGTCCGGATCCTGCGGCGATCGAGCTCGATCTTTGTTTCACCTGGACCACGGGAACCCATACCGGCACCGGCTCCACCCACCTGGCCACCGGCCTGGCGTGACATGGAGTCACCCCAACCACGAAGCCTGGGGAGCAGGTACTCGAGCTGTGCGAGTTCAACCTGTGCCTTACCTTCACGACTCTTTGCATGCTGCGCGAAGATATCCAGGATCAGCGTGGTCCTGTCCACCACCTTGACCTTGACGATGTCCTCAAGTCCGCGTCGCTGCGAGGGGGAAAGCTCGGTGTCGACCACCACGGTATCGGCTCCCGTGGCAGCCACGATGTCCTTGAGTTCCTGGGCCTTGCCCGAACCAAGGAACGTTCCCGGATCCGGCTTCGTGCGGCGCTGCACCAGGCCGTCAAGGACCTCGGATCCGGCAGTCTCTGCCAGTGCTGCGAGTTCGCGAAGCGAATTCTCGGCGTCAGCCAGGGTGCCTTCTGTCCACAGGCCAGCCAGGACAACGCGCTCCAGACGCAACTGCCGGTATTCAACCTCTGTGACGTCTTCGAGTTCGGTGGAAAGGCCGGCGGTACGGCGGAGGGCCCGGCGTTCGGCCAGGTCTTCCTGCTCGCCGTCGTAAATGCTGTGTTCCTGGTCAAGCGTGGAGATCGCTTGTGCCCTGCCGAAAACGCCTTTGGCGTCATTGTCATCGGATGCCTGTGCGGGTACATCCTTGGAAAGAATCCGGTCAATGACGGCCTGGATTTGTTCAGGACTCATGTCCTGGGCGTCGGAATCGGATCCGGAGTGCTTCTGGGTGGTCATGGTCTCCTTAGACTGTTCGGCATATCCAGAATAGTGCTGTTTGGTGTCCAATGGGACGGTATTCGCGCTGGGCTGACGGGCTTCGGCCATAGACGGCCTCCTGTGGTGCTTGAATCGAGCGGGTTGGTCCGCGGGAGGTCCTGTCCTGCAGGAGAATTCATCGCCAAACCCTAAGCCAGGCGCTAACAGCAGATGGCTGGGCCACTGCTTTCGCGACAGCTGGGGGGACATGTTCTACTGAGCAACCGCGATCCACCAACAATGGGAGGTGCGGAGTCTGCCGGACGGAACCTGCGGGCGGAATGGCCATGCGCTGGGCTGATATGCCAAGCGGGCCTGCATCGCGGGCAGGTGCCTTGCCGACGTGGTGGCCGGCTCGGGCTGATTACTCAAAGATCAAGAACATGCCTTAAACATTAGCAGCACTGTCAAACCGTCCTGGCCCGAGGGCAGTTTCCCAAGCCGACGATAGCCAACTAATCTGGCAAATTATGGAGTCTGCACACTATTTCAGCGCCCAACCGGCCGGTCCGTTCACCCGCAAGCCCCTCACTGTGGAACTGGCTGGAGCTACCCGTCACGTGCAGACCTCGTCGGGTATCTTCAGCCCTGACGGTGTGGACAAGGGTACCAAGGTACTTTTGGCCGAGGTTCCACCACCTTCGCCCCGTGGCAACCTGCTGGATATCGGGTGCGGCTGGGGCCCTGTTGCCCTCACCATGGGGCTCATGGCGCCCTTGGCACAGGTCTACGCCGTGGACGTCAACGAGCGCTGCATCGCCCTGACCAATGAGAACGCGCTTGCCCTGGGTTTGAACAACGTGAAGGCCAGCCTCCCGCACGAGGTAGACCCCGGCGTCGAATTCGACACGATCTGGTCCAACCCGCCAATCCGCATCGGCAAGGACGAACTACACACGCTGCTCCTGACGTGGCTGCCCCGGCTGGCACCTGGCGGCAATGCGTGGATGGTGGTTCAGAAGAACCTGGGTTCGGACTCCCTCCAACGCTGGCTGGCCAACGAACTGGACAAGTCCTTCACGGTCTCCCGGGAGAGCACCTCCAAGTCCTTCAGGATCCTTCGGGTCAGGAAAGCGTCCCACTAGCCACGATGACTGCAGGGCCGCTCAGCTCAACGTGTTCGCGGCCGTCCTCCCCCGGGAAGAACCTGACGTCCACCACGCCACCAGGAACGTTGACATGCCAGGCATTTGGGGCGCTGCTGCCAGCCCAATGACGGATCGCGACAGCGGCGGCACAAGCCCCGGTGCCACACGATTGGGTTTCGCCCACTCCGCGCTCGTGGACGCGCATGGTGATGGTTCCCACGCCGTCGTGAACCAGCGGCTCTGCGGGCACCACAAACTCGACATTGGTGCCATTGGCAGGCTTGGGATCCACTACCGGCGCGGTGAACAACTTCGTGGCGGCGAGCTCGCCAAGCTCCGCAAGCGCTACCACCGTGTGCGGGTTGCCCATGCTGACCGAGAGCCCGGGCCGGGCCACCTCCAGACCGTCTGCGCTGACCAAGGCATCCATGGCTTTGCTTTGTGCTTCTGTGGGGAAAATGAATTCCCAAGGGCCCATATCCACGGCATAGCCGTCGGCCGTGCGCACAATCTTCTTAATGCCGCCACGTGTTCCGATGGTCAAGGACTGGCCCGGCCCGAGCTCAACCAGGCCTTGGGCGATCAGGAAATGCACGAACACGCGGACGCCGTTACCGCACATCTCCGACAGCGAGCCGTCGCCGTTTCGGTAGTCCATGAACCACCCGGCGGAGGCGTCCTGCTCGAGCAGGTCGCGGCCCTCAGGCAGGTAACGGGATGGGACAGCCCGGATGAGACCGTCACCACCTATCCCCCGATGCCTGTCGCACAGCTGTGCTACTTGCTCGGGAGAGATCTCGTGGGCATCACCGGGATCAGCAATCAGGACGAAGTCATTGCCCGTTCCATGGCCCTTGGAAAACGCCAAACCGGAAAGGCTGGTAGCGGGCACGGGGGCACCGGCAGCGGCGGACTGCTGGGCGGGAACTGCGGCGGTTTGATCCATGGGACTAGGCTACCCGCCGGGCAGGTTCGGCCAGAAATTGCTGTATGGAGTGCCAGCCCTGCTAGGCCAGCGCCACTGCCTTGGACACGAGGTCCGGGTCCTGCCAGTCAAGCCAGGTAATGCGGGGATCGGCCCGAAACCACGTCAATTGTCGCCGGGCGAACTGCCTCGTGGCCACAATGGTTTCCTCAGCTGCCTCCGGGACGCTGGCTTCGGCGTCGAGCACCCTGAGGAACTGAGCGTATCCCAAGGCACGCGAGGCTGTCTTGCCGCGCCGAAGCCCAGCCGCATCAAGCCGTTCCACTTCCTGCAGCAACCCCGCATCCACCATGCGGTGTACGCGGAGCGCCAGCCGCTCCCGCAGAACCTCCCGGTCCACAGACAGGCCAATCTGTAGGGCCGACTGGAAGTACTCGCGTTGCGGCATGAACGAGCTGAACGGCCGTCCCGTCATTCCATGGACCTCCAGGGCCCTGATCACCCGCCGGGCATCCCCCAGACGGCCGGCCGAGATCGGATCCACCTTTTCAAGCCGGGCCCGCAACGGCGCCAGACCGAAGGTTTCCCATTCGTCCTCAAGCCGTTTTCGCAAGACGGGGTCCGTGCCGGGGAACTCCAGTACGTCCAGGGCGGCCCGCACATAGAGGCCGGAGCCGCCCACCATGATGGCGCGCTTGCCCCGGGCATGGACGTCAGCAATGACGGCGCGGCATTCCGCTTGGAAGTCCGCCACGCTGGCTTCCTCCGTGACGTCCTTTGTGTCCAGCAGATGGTGTGGCACACCCTTGCGCTCGTCCACAGTGATCTTGGCCGTACCGATGTCCATGCCCCGATAAAACTGCAGGGCATCAGCGTTGATGACCTCGCCATTGAGGGCAAGGGCCAGCTCGACGCCCAGATCTGATTTACCCGAGCCGGTTGGGCCGACGACTGCGATTACCGGCTGCGCGGCATGGGAGGGAGTCATTCGATCTCGAAGAATGGGCGTCAGGCGCCGCGAACAGGCAGCGACGGCATGCCCAAAGACACACCTTTCTTGCCCGGGGCGGAACCCGCGCTCGGAACACCGCAGGAGTCTGCCTGCGAACGATCCCAGGCGTCTCCTGCCCTTGACCGGCGCAGCATGTAATCGTCCAGACCGGCAGGATCGGCGACCAGGTGGAATGCCGCGGCTTCGGTGATGGTCACGGTGACAAAGTCGCCGGGGCGTGGGGTTTCCGCACCATCAGGTACTGAGAAATGAACGAGTCGCTGATCCTTGGACCGGCCAGACAACCGGTGCGTTTCCTCTGCTTTGCGGCCGGACTGCGCCGTCACCAGAATTTCCACGCGGCGACCCAGTTGCTTGGCGTTCTCCTCCGCGGCAATACGGTCTTGCAGGGCCGTCAGCCGTTCAAAACGCTCCTGGACCACTGCTTTGGGAAGTTGCTCCGGAAGCTCGGCAGCAGGCGTACCAGGCCGTTTGGAGTACTGGAAGGTGAAGGCTGAGGCGAACCGTGATTTCTCCACGACGTCAAGCGTCGCTTGGAAGTCCTCTTCGGTTTCTCCGGGGAAGCCAACAATGATGTCCGTAGTGATGGCCGCATTGGGGATCCGCTCACGCACTTTGTCCAGGATGCCAAGAAACTTGCTGGAGCGGTACGAGCGCCGCATATCCTTCAGGACCTTGTCCGAGCCCGATTGAAGGGGCATGTGCAACTGGGGCATCACGTTGGGTGTCTCGGCCATCGCATCGATGACGTCGTCCGTAAACGCGGCAGGGTGCGGGCTGGTGAAGCGTACGCGCTCAAGGCCTTCGATGTCCCCACAGGCACGGAGAAGCTTTGAGAAGGCCAAGCGGTCACCGAATTCAACCCCGTAGGAATTCACGTTCTGGCCCAGCAACGTGACTTCAACGGCGCCGTCGTCCACCAAGGCCTGAATTTCAGCCAGGATTTCTCCGGGACGCCGGTCCTTCTCCTTGCCACGGAGCGATGGCACGATGCAGAAGGTGCAGGTGTTGTTGCAACCCACTGAAATCGAGACCCAGCCGGAATAGACGGAGTCGCGCTTGGTGGGAAGGGTGGAGGGGAAGACGTCCAGCGATTCCAGGATTTCGAGTTGGGCCTCGTTGTTGTGCCGCGCCCGCTTCAGCAGTGCTGGAAGTGCTCCCACGTTGTGGGTGCCAAATACAGCGTCAACCCAAGGAGCCTTCTTGACGATGGTTTCCCGGTCCTTCTGGGCGAGGCAGCCACCAACGGCAATCTGCATGCCAGGGTTGGCTGCCTTGACCTGCCGAAGCTGGCCAAGGTTTCCATAGAGCTTGTTGTCGGCATTTTCCCGAACGGCGCACGTGTTGAACACCACGATGTCAGCGACCTCACCCTCCGCCGGCACGTAACCAGCGTCCTCAAGGAGGCCCGCCATACGTTCGGAATCGTGGACGTTCATCTGGCAGCCGAAAGTCCGGACCTGATACGTCCTCGGTTCAAACGGGGAACGGGCATCCGTCACTTGGGCATCAGCACTTGTTGCCAATACTGATGCCGAAGGCGTGGTTTCTGCTGAGGGGGAAGGAATGGTCAAACTCACTACTCAAGGGTACCGGCTTGGGCAAGTACCTCGCCGACGATCCGGAAGGCCATGGAAGGGGCATATCCCTTCCGGGCCAGCATGGATGCCAGCCTGCGGGTGCACTTGTCACGTTCCGCACGATCGGAGAGATCCACGCCCGGCCTCAGTTTGCGCTCAACAAGCTCACGGGCGGCGATTTCCTCATCTTCATCGCTGAGCTGCGAGAGTGCTTCCTCGGCATCATCGAGCTCGATACCTTTCTCCGTTAGCTCACGGCGAATGGCACTTTTTGCCAGCTTTCGGCTTTGGGAGCGGCTACGCACCCACATTCTGGCAAACTCAGCGTCGTCAATGAGCTGGACTTCCTCGAAGCGGTCCAGCACAGCCTCAGCAACATCCCGAGGGACATTCCGCTGGGCCAGCTTGCGGGACAGCTGCAGCCGACTCCGTGGCGCCATCGTCAATTGCCTCAGGACGATGGCGCGGGCCACGGATTCGGGATCAGGCTCAGGATCGCCGGAGACGGAGGACTCCGGGTCCGGCCCGGTTCTAGCCGTCAACGGCCTTCAGCTTTGGGGAATCTTCCTCCGGCTTGACACCCACGCCAAGCTTTTCCTTGATAAGGCGCTCAAGTTCCTGTGCCAGCTCCGGATTATCACGCAGGAAGCGCCGTGAATTCTCCATGCCTTGGCCCAACTGATCGCCGTCGTACGTGAACCACGAACCAGATTTCTTGATGATGCCGTGCTCGACGCCCATGTCAATGATGCCTCCCTCGCGGGAGATGCCCTGGCCGTAGATGATGTCGAATTCAGCAATCTTGAAGGGCGGGGCCATCTTGTTCTTGACGATCTTGGCCTTGGTCCGGTTACCGACGGAGTCGGCACCTTCCTTCAGCGTCTGAATGCGACGGACATCGATGCGCACCGAGGCGTAGAACTTCAGAGCCTTACCACCGGTGGTGGTTTCCGGCGATCCAAAGAAGACGCCGATCTTCTCACGCAACTGGTTGATGAAGATGGCGGTGGTCTTGGTCTGGCTTAGGCGACCGGTGATCTTTCGCAGGGCCTGGCTCATGAGCCTCGCCTGAAGGCCGACGTGGGAGTCGCCCATCTCGCCCTCGATTTCAGCACGCGGGACCAAGGCAGCCACGGAGTCGATGACGATAATGTCCAGGGAGCCCGAGCCCACCAGCATGTCCATGATTTCCAGGGCCTGCTCACCAGTGTCAGGCTGCGACACGAGCAAAGCGTCTGTGTCCACCCCAAGCTTGGCGGCGTAGTCGGGGTCAAGGGCGTGCTCGGCGTCGATGAAGGCCGCGATGCCACCGTTACGTTGCGCATTGGCTACAGCGTGGAGCGCAACTGTGGTCTTACCAGAAGATTCCGGGCCGTAGATCTCTACGACGCGGCCACGGGGCAGGCCGCCAATGCCAAGGGCGACATCCAATGCAATGGATCCAGTAGGAATGACTTCGATCGGGGCGCGGGTGTCATCACCCAAGCGCATGATGGAGCCTTTGCCGAACTGCTTGTCGATCTGGGCAAGCGCTGCTTCGAGCGCCTTCTCACGATCCGGGGTTGCCGCCATGGTTCACACCTCTGATGCTTTCTCGCTGTGGAGTGGCCTGAATGGCCGCTTTCCTGTCATGTCAGACGCTATTACGGCTCCCTGACATTTTTTGAAGCCGACGTGGGCTATGTGGATAACCAACCCTCGGATTGCCTGTGGAATGCGTCCTTCAGGAACAATTTTCCTCTCACAGGAGCATATCCCCATCCGAACAGATATTCGAACAATGCAGCGGGCGTGTCACCACCACAGAGCTGGAAGTCCCTTGGCAAACATGTCCGGACTTCAGTTGGCCGCAGGCTTGATGTCCCTGCCGAGCCTGCGCTCCATGGGGACATCCTGGACTTCGCAAATGGCCAACCACACTTCCCGCGGCTGGTAGCCGGCGGCAAGCGCCTCTACGGCGGTACGCCCTCCCACGCCGGCCAGCACCAAGGAATCGGCCAGGACGCGGGAATAGCCTGCCCCAAATTCATCGTCCATCAATCGCCAGAAGTCACTTGCCCTCACGGATAGAGTCTCTCACGACGCCGGACTCTAGAATGGTTGCCATGAGCAATCCTCTCCAGAGCATGCCCCCCGAGGCCGTGCCAGGTGACACCATAGACGACGCCCTTCAGCAGGTGGAACACCAGCTGAGCCTGCTCTGGCGCCGTGCCCGTTCCATCTCGCATCAGTTGTCCCGCCAGGTCCACCCGGACATGGAGCCTGCCGCGTACGGACTGCTGACCATCATTCGCCGCGAAGGCCCCATCCGCCTGACGGACCTTGCCTCGTGCATCGGCGTAGGCAAACCCTCAGTCAGCCGCCAGATCGCATTTCTGGAAAGTATCGGCCTGGTCTACAAGGAGGCCGATCCGCAGGACGGACGGGCTCAGTCCATCCGCCTGACGGAAAAAGGCGAAGAGAAGATGCACCAGGTCCAGGACGCCCGCCGGCAGGTATTCCGTGAGCGACTCGGTGAGTGGCCGCTGGAGGATGTCCAAACCTTGGCCGACTACATGGGCCGGCTCAACGCCGTCTACGGTGACAGCGTCATCAAGGACGCCACCCTGAAGGAGACCGAGTCCGGGGAGACTGCCAATCCCGCAGAGGACTGACCCGCGTCCCAGCCCCGCTTTGGACCACAGGGCAGCACAAACGAATGGTCACCAGACGCGAAAGGCCCCCAGCCGTAGGCTGGGGACCTTTTCTTGATAATTCCTGGTCTGGGTGTGACCTCTACCGGGCTCCGGAGAGCATGCCCTGCGGGAAGTCGTCGGTAAGGTCAAGATCGCGACCGTAGCGCTGGGAGAATTCCTGCGGAACGGTATCCGGAACAGCTACGCCCTCCGCAACGGCCACGCGGTCGCTGACTTCGCGGAGCATGCTGGACAACGGAACGTCCAGGGCGGTGCAGATAGAGGACAGGAGCTCGGAAGAAGCCTCCTTTTGGCCGCGTTCAACCTCACTCAGGTATCCGAGTGAAACACGGGCGCTGTGCGAGACCTCGCGGAGGGTGCGGCCCTGACGCTGGCGGACATCGCGCAGTACATCACCGATCTCGTGGCGTAGTACAACCATTTTGCGCTCCTTCTGTTCGCTCTGTGCCTGCTTAGCCAAGCCCACATCCTTCCAGCGGACAACGCCGTTTACGGATACGGGCTGCTTTACCATCTGTATCGCCTTGCTCCCTCGTTCATCCGGTTCGCTGGCTGGCGGACCGGTGTGGTTTTCTACATCCTAGGCGCCCCGGCTGTTCCGAAGCGACACAATGACACAACTATTGGCAATGAGTTTTTGTTCCCGACTACTTTACGAACGGTAACCAACCCCTTCCAGTGCACCAATCAGGCGCGCCAGCGCAGCTTCACAGGCTTGTTGCCTGATACTTTGCCTGTCCCCAGAAAAGCTGAATTCAAACGAACCCGTGCCAGTACTCGTAGCGACGCCGACGAATACGGTTCCCACGGTTTTACCGTCATGGGGCTCCGGACCAGCCACCCCTGTAGTGGATATTCCGACGTCGGCCATACAGGCGCGCCTGGCGCCCTCGGCCATCTCCGCAGCTACGGCGCCATCCACCGAACCAACAGCAGCAATCAGTTCCGTTGAAACGCCGAGGACGGAGGCCTTCACGGAGTTCTGATAAGCAACCACGCCGCCCTGCAACATTCCGGACGCACCGGGCGTGTTGGCCAGGCTGGCCGCCACCATTCCCGCGGTCAGCGACTCCGCCGTGGCCACCGTCAGGCTCTTTCCCAGCGCCAGGACCACTGCCGCCGTCGCTAGCTCTGCCGCTTTGGCAGCGTCTCCGGGGTGACTCATGCCCGGCGTCCCGCGGCACGAAGCCGGAGCGCCTGGACGACGTATTCCACTCCGGTCCATAGCGTGATGGCAAGGGCGGCCATCATGACCCAGAAGGCCACAACAACCAGCCACGGTGCGATCGCCTCGAGCGGCAGGATATACAGGAAGATGGCCACTGTCTGGATGACTGTTTTCAGTTTTCCGCCGCGTGAGGCCGGCATGACGCCGTAGCGGATCACAAAGAACCTCAGTGCCGTGATGCCCCACTCGCGGACCAGGATGAGGATAGTCACCCACCAGGGCAGTTCCCCGAGGATGGACAAGAGCACCAGCGCTGAACCGATGAGCAATTTGTCCGCAATGGGGTCCGCAATCTTGCCGAAATTGGTGATGAGGCCACGCGCGCGGGCGATATCGCCGTCGAGCTTGTCGGTGTAGATCGCCACGGCAAAGGCCACAACAGCCGCCCACCGCCAGATACCTTGATGGTTGTCATCCGCCACGAGGAACCAGACGAAAAACGGAACCAGGACGATGCGGAGCATCGTGAGGATATTGGGAAGGTTCCAGACGTCGGAGCTGCTGGAAGAGGCGTTGTCACCTTCGGCTGTAGTCACCCCTCTAGGCTACCGTCCGGTGAGCGACCAGGCGTCCTCGCCGTCCTCGTCCTCGTCATCGGAGACGTCCGCGCCGTCGAAATATTCCACAGCTTGGGTCCGGTTGTCCAGGTCCGCTGCCACCAGGTCCTCGGCATAACCGCCGACGGCGATGTTGGAGTTCGCGTTATCGCTCAGGGCCGCAGTGTGGGCATCAGGCGCGGCCGGGGATTCCTGTCCCTTCATGGCGGCAAGCACGGCAGCGAGGTCGTCAGGCTTGACCAGCACATCCCGGGCCTTGGACCCTTCGGAGGGACCAACTACACCGCGGGATTCCAGGAGGTCCATTAGGCGCCCGGCCTTGGCAAAGCCGACACGAAGCTTGCGCTGCAACATGGAGGTGGAACCGAACTGGGTTGTGACCACCAATTCGGTGGCCTGAAGAAGCACCTCGAGGTCGTCTCCGATGTCGTCGTCGATCTGTTTCTTGGGGGCCTCGGCAGCGACGTCGTCCCGGTACACGGCCTGCAACTGGCCCTTGACGTGTTCCACAACTTTGTGGATTTCGGATTCCGTCACCCAGGCACCCTGCACGCGCATGGCCTTGGACGCGCCCATCGGCAAGAAGAGCGCATCACCTTGGCCAATAAGCTTTTCCGCGCCCGGCTGGTCCAGCACCACTCGGGAGTCCGTAACGGACGAGGTGGCGAACGCCATGCGGGAGGGCACGTTGGCTTTGATCAAGCCCGTGACGACGTCCACGGAAGGTCGCTGCGTAGCCAACACCAAGTGAATGCCCGCGGCACGTGCCAACTGGGTAATGCGGACGATCGAATCTTCGACGTCGCGTGGCGCCACCATCATGAGGTCCGCGAGCTCGTCCACGATGACCAGCAAGTACGGGTAGGGCTTGATGACACGCTTGGAGTCAACCGGCGGAGTGACCTTTCCTGCCCTGACCGCCTTGTTGAAGTCGTCGATGTGCTTGTAACCGTAGTTGGCGAGATCGTCATAGCGGGCGTCCATCTCGCGAACCACCCATTGCAGGGCTTCTGCGGCCTTCTTGGGATTGGTGATGATCGGCGTGATCAGGTGTGGAACGCCTTCATACGCAGTCAGTTCCACGCGCTTTGGGTCCACCATGACCATGCGGACTTCGTCAGGCGTAGCGCGCATCAGGATCGAGGTGATCATCGAGTTCACGAAGCTTGATTTACCAGCACCCGTAGCACCGGCAACCAGGAGGTGGGGCATCTTGGCAAGGTTGGCAACTACATAACCACCCTCGACGTCCTTGCCGACACCCATGACCATGGGGTGGTCGGTGCGCCGTGCGTTCTGGCTCCGCAGCACATCACCCAGGGAGACTGTTTCGCGGTCCGTGTTGGGAATCTCGATACCGATTGCGGACTTGCCGGGAATGGGGCTCAGAATGCGGACGTCGCTGGATGCCACCGCGTAGGAGATGTTCTTGGACAGCGCCGTTACGCGCTCCACCTTGGTGCCGGGAGACAGTTCGATTTCATAGCGTGTCACCGTGGGGCCGCGACTGAAGCCGGTTACGGCGGCATCGACGTTGAACTGCGTCAGCGTGTCCGTCAGGGCGGCCACGACGGCGTCATTGGCCTCGGTGCGCTCCTTGGGAATGGAACCCGGCGTGAGGAAGTCAGAGGCTGGCAGGGTATACGTGACGTCCCCTGCCAGGGACAGTTGCTCTGTGCGCTGCGGAATTGGCGTGGGCGGCGGAGGTGGCGTTGGCGGTCTGGCCGGCACCTGGGCCGCTGTGGGTGCGGTCATCTCAGGGGTGAGGACGGGAATGGCCTCGGTGGGGTTGTCGATGCCGGGAGCAGCGCCCAAGCCTTGGGCAGCCTTGATCTTTCCCACCGCTATCTCGGCCTGGGTGGGGCGGCGTACGCCCGGCGGAACGCGGGGTGCAGACGGTTGGGGAGTTTCGTCGTCGTCGACTATTGCGTGCTCAAAGGCCTCGTCACCGACGTAGCCTTCCAAACCGGCGTCGGTCTCCTCATCCTTGCCGAAGAGACGCATCCGCTTCTTCTTCTTGGGCTCTGCAACAGCCCCGTTTTCATAGAGGTAGCTGCGATCATGGGCATCCTTGCCGGACTCGGCGTCCATGAGGTCCACGCCCATGAGGTGCTCGTAGGCGGAGCGGATCCTGGAGGGGATCGCCCCGAACGGCGTGGCCGTAACGATCAGGACCGATACGAAGGCCAGCAGGCTGTAGACAATCACCGGGACAATGGCATGAATTGCAGCCAGTGGGGACGCCGCAAGGAAGCCCAGCATTCCGCCCGCCCTGCGCAGTCCATCGAAGCCATCCGCCACGGTGGGCTGGCCGCCAATAATGTGGGCCAAACCGGAACCGGCAAAAGTCATGATCATGAAGCCGATGCCAACACGGTTGTTGCCGCGGCCATCCTGCGGTTTGCGGAAGAGGCGGAAAGCGCAGATGAAAAGCATGAAGGGCAAAACAAGCGACATCCAGCCGAAAGTGCCATTGACCACGCTGTAGACGGCGTCAGGCAGCCATCCTGTCAGACCCCACCAGGCGAATGTTGCAATGCCGATTCCCAACACAAGGTTGAACAGGGCTGCGCCGTCGCGGCGATCGGCGGGATCGAGATCGCTGACGTCGTACCCGATCCGGCGGACTCCCGCGCCCACGACGTGGCCAATACCCTGCCAGGCGCCTGCGAGCAAGCGCAATGGCAGCGGTGCATGGGGCTCGACGGCGGCCGGCTGCTTGGAGCGCGCGCTGCCGCCCCGACCGTTCCTGGGCGTGGCTGCACTGCTTTTGGATGCAGCTGCGCCCCGGCCTGTGCCGCCGGATTTACTACTGGAGCTGCCTCGTGGCGTGGAGGAAGTACGGGTCGCCATGATTGCCACGCTACCCCAAGGGGGCCCGAAATCCGCGGATTTCAGGCCCCCTGGGATGCATGTTGCCGGTGGACTACGCTTCCAGGACCACCGGAATGATCATGGGACGGCGACGAAGCTTCCGGTTCACCCACGTTCCGATGATCCTGCGCACAACCTGCTGCAGCTGGTGGTTGGTGTGGTCTGCGTGGTTGAGCACAGCTTCTTCCAACGCGGCGTTGATCTTGGGGATGATTTCGTCGAAGACGGCGTCGTCCTCCGCCACACCGCGTGCATGGATTTCCGGTCCGGAGACAATCTTGCCGGTGGTCCGGTTGATGACGGTGATGATGGAGATGAAGCCTTCGTCGCCCAGGATACGGCGGTCCTTCAAATCCGCATCGGTGATTTCACCCACGCTGGAACCGTCCACATAAACGAAGCCGACTTCTACCTGGCCAACAATGTTGGCCTTGTGGTCCTTCAGGTCGATGACAGTGCCGTTGTCGCTGAGGATGATGCCTTCGGAGGGCACTCCGGATTCTTCGGCAATGTTTCCGTTGGCAATCAGGTGACGGGTCTCACCGTGAACAGGCATCGCATTGAGGGGCTCAAGGATGTTGTAGCAGTACAGCAATTCGCCGGCGGCTGCGTGGCCGGACACGTGAACCTTGGCCGTCCCCTTGTGGATGACATCGGCACCGAGCTTCAACAATCCGTTGATGATGCGGAACACGGCATTCTCGTTGCCTGGAATAAGGCTGGAGGCCAGGATCACGGTGTCGCCCTGGCCAACAACCACGCGGTGGTCCCCGTTGGCCATGCGTGAGAGTGCCGCCATGGGCTCACCCTGGGAGCCGGTGGACATGAGGACCACGCGGTTATCCGGGAGGTTGTCAATGTTCTTGATGTCCACCAGGATCCCGTTGGGCACATCAAGGTACCCCAGCTTGGCCGCGATGGCCATGTTCCGAACCATGGACCGGCCGACGAACGCAACGTTGCGGCCGTGCTTGGCTGCGGCGTCCAGAACCTGCTGGACGCGGTGAACGTGGGAAGAGAAGGAAGCCACGATGATGCGCTTCTTCGCCTGCCCGAACAACCGGTCAAGGGTGGGGCCGATTTCCTTCTCGGCGGTGGTGAACCCGGGAACGTCGGCATTCGTGGAGTCTGCCATGAAGAGGTCCACTCCTTCTTCGCCGAGGCGGGCGAAGTGACGGAGGTCCGTGATGCGGCCGTCCAAGGGCAGTTGGTCCATCTTGAAGTCGCCCGTGTGCAGGACGGTGCCGCCCTCGGTGCGGATGAAGACGGCCAAGGCGTCCGGGATCGAGTGGTTCACTGCGATGAATTCACATTCGAACGGGCCGAACTGCTCCACCTGGCCCTCGGTAACGGTCAGCGTGTACGGCTTGATCCGATGCTCCTGCAGCTTCGCCTCCACCAAGGCCAGCGTCAACTGGGATCCGATCAGCGGGATGTCGGCCTTGAGGCGCAGCAGATAGGGAACAGCACCGATGTGGTCTTCGTGGCCATGCGTGAGCACCACACCAACAACATCCTGCAGCCGGTCCTCGATGTAAGAGAAGTCGGGAAGGATCAAATCAACGCCGGGCTGAGTTTCCTCGGGAAAAAGTACGCCGCAGTCAACGATCAGCAACTTGCCGTCGATTTCGAAGACCGCCATGTTGCGGCCTATCTCCCCCAGTCCACCTAGCGGAACGATCCGCAGTGTGCCTTGCGGCAGTTTCGGCGGAGTAACCAGTCCAGGAAGGGCTGTTTGGGTCATATTGTGCTTCTTTCCGGCGGAACCGGCCTAGACGTTGAAGTCCATTCCGGCTTCCGCCAAATCCCCGCGGATGGTTTGGATCTCGGCCTCGTCCGGCTCCACGAGGGGCAAACGGACAACCGAGTTGGGCAGGACTCCCTGCCACTTGAGAATCTGCTTGGCGGCTACAGCGCCTTGGACCCGCGTCATGGTTGCACGCACCACGGGTTCCAGTTCAAAGTTGATGGCCCGCGCCTTGGCAAGGTCATTGGCATTGACAGCGTCAATGAGTTCGCGGAATCTCCGGGTGGCCACGTGCGTGGTAACGCCCACGAGGCCTACTGCCCCCATGGCCATCCACTGAAGGGTGAGGCCGTCGTCGCCGGAGTAAAAGACCAAATCAGTCTCGGCCATGACGCGGGTGGCTGCGGCGAAGTCCGCCTTGGCGTCCTTGACGGCCACGATGTTTGGGTGCTTCGCAAGCCCGATCATGGTCTCCGGCGCGATGGCAATGGACGAGCGGCCCGGGATGTCATAGAGCATGACCGGCAGGTCCGTAGAGGACGCAATCGTCTCAAAGTGTGCCCGAACACCGGCCTGGCTGGGCTTGTTGTAGTAAGGAGTGACGATCAGAAGGCCGTCGATGCCAATCTGGGCCGCGCGCTGGGACAGGTGCACCGAGTGCGCGGTGTCGTTGGTGCCGGTTCCGGCAATAATGGCAGCCTTGCCCCCCACGGCTTCCTTGACCGCACGGAACATGCCGAGGTTTTCTTCGTCAGTAAGGGTTGAGGTCTCTCCAGTGGTACCGGTGACCACGAGTCCGTCGCAACCGTCCTGGACCAGCTTCTCCGCCAATGCCGCAGCTTGGTCGTAGTCGACCTTGCCATCCTCGGTGAACGGGGTGACCATGGCGGTCAGCAGGGTACCAAGTGCGGGAATTTGCGCGCGGGAGTCAGACATAAGAAAAACGTTACCCTGTCACGGCCATGTTCCGGGAATAGGTTCCGCGTGATGGTCGTCATCGGCGCTGCTGACTATGCGGGCTTGGGCGTCCTCGCCGTGCCCTCGGAGCAATATTGCGCCACCGCTTTTTCCTTCAACTGTTCCGCCCAGGCAATCAAACGCTGCGAAGCGCGGACGTAGTCGAAGAGTTCCCTCGGGGTGAGGGCCTCAAGGTCTGTTTCAGCCAGGCGACGTGCAAGCTCAGCACCTGGCGCCTGCTCGGCCAGGACCGTTCCCTCCCGGCGCCACTGGACATCTTCCGGCGGTTCGCCTGCCACGAGTTGCCTGAAAAGGAAGTCGACAACGCCTGGACTCATCGCCCTCATGGGTCCGTGGAGGCCTTCCGGAGGCTTTGGAGCATCATTCATGAAGCCATGTTATTCGAACATATATTCGAAGACAAGGCCGGTGAGCCAGCCTCACACGTCCTACATACTGGTTCCATGCGGGAGACGACTGTGCTGGTCGAGGGCGAAAGTGACCGGCTCGCGGTGGAGACACTGGCCGTTCGCCTTGGCCATGACCTGATGGCTGAGGGCGTGTCTGTGGTGCCGATGGGAGGCGCGACCAACATCGTCCGTTTCCTTGACCGCTACGGCCCGAGTGGCACTGACCACCGCATACTCGGACTATGCGATGCAGGCGAAGCGCAAGGCATCGCCCGCGCGCTCAGCCGCGCAGGCCTAAATTCCGGCTCCTTGTCCGAGAACGGCTTCGAAGTTTGCCACGCGGATCTGGAGGACGAACTCATTCGCTGCCTTGGGGTTGATGCCGTGCTCAACGTCATTGCGGCCCAAGGAGAGCTCGCCTCATTCCGTCTGCTCCAACGCCAGCCCTCACAGCGCGGCAGACCGGCATCGGCGCAGCTGCGCAGGTTCTTCGGGGGACGCAGCGGCAACAAAATCCGATATGCGTCCCTGCTGGTCGACGCACTGCCGGCAGGACAGGCACCCCCACCACTCGCCCGCCTCGTGGGATCACTTCCGCAATGAGCCAGCTGCCGGGAAAAATGCTTCCGGCCCTCTTCACAGCACGGCCACAGTCCCTTATGAGACGATCGCAGCATGACTTCGCAAGAGACGGCGCCAGCCCGGAAGGTGCCCAGGGGACGCAAAGTCTCCACCCGCCTTACGGGCATAGATGCCGCCCGCGGCCTGGCCTTGCTCGGAATGATGGCCACCCATCTGATGCCGACTTTCGGTCCCTCCCCCCAGTGGGAACCCACTTGGGTGGGACTGGTTTTCTCGGGCAGGTCCGCTGCGCTGTTCGCAGTCCTCGCCGGGATCGGGTTGGCACTCACCACCGGAAAGCAGGAGCCGCGCCAAGGCCTGGACCTCTGGGCGGCGAGAAGCGGTGTCGCGATGCGCGCGTTGGTGATTGCCGTCGTCGGGCTGACACTTGGGGGCCTGGACGTCAATATCGCAGTGATCCTGGTGCACTATGCCGTCCTGTTCCTGTGCATCCTGCCGTTTCTGGGATTGCGGCTGAAAGCCCTCTTGTTGTGGGCGCTCGGCTGGGTACTGGTGTCACCGGTGATCGCCTACCTCGTTCGGCCCTGGCTGCTCGACGCAAACCCTCCCTTGCAGTTGGGGCACAACCCAAACAGCGAGGACCTTGAGACGCCGGCACGCTTGGTCGCCGACTTGTTCTTCACGGGCTACTACCCCGTGTTCCAGTGGATCGCCTATTTGCTGATCGGACTGGCGATCGGCCGTTTGGCGCTCACGACGGCGAACGTCCAGTTGCTGCTGTTCACCTGCGGAATCGCCGTGGCCGCCTTGGCCAAAATCGTAGGAACCCTGGCGATGGAGGTATGGGGCGGCCGCGCCGCACTGGAAGCACTGCCCGGAACGCGGGGATACCCGCTGGAGAGCATGCTCCAAGTGAACCTGACCGGCTTGCAGCAGGTGGATTCGTGGTGGTGGCTGGCAAGCGCGGCACCACATGCCGGCACCACCCTGGACCTGCTTCATACCGGTGGGGTAGCTGCCGCCGTCGTCGGGCTCTTCCTGATGCTTGGCACCCTTGCCGAACGCATCAAGGTCAACTTCCTCATACTCCTCAGCGGTCCGGGCGCCATGACCCTTACGCTGTATTCACTCCATGTGTGGGTGGTCTCAGGTTTCCACAACAAGCCACTGCCAGCGGGGTGGACTGCCGAAGGAATGTATTGGACGCAGGCGCTGGCCGCGGTAGGCATCGGCGTGTGCTTTGCCCTCTTCCGACGCCGCGGACCACTGGAGTGGCTGGCCCACCAGGCGTCGCGCCTGGGCAGTTACCGCCCGGCCGCAGTGGGCTGAGAGCGGAACAACTTTACGGCGTCGCGCATTGAAGCGCGGGCACGTTTGCGATCACCGGAAGCGTCGTAGGCGCAGCTCAGCCGGAACCAGGAACGCCAATCCCCGGGTGCTGACTCCGCCTCCGCACGGTACTTTTCGAACTCCGCGTCAGCGGCAGCACGCACAATCCGGCCACCGGGCGTGCGCGGCAGGGTGTCCACAGGCAGGCCACCCTCGGCCTCCAAGACCTTGGCCATCTGTTCGGTCCGCGCCCCAAACAACAGCTCTCGAATGAGCGCCCAAGCGCCAATCATAGGCAATACGAGGTAGGCAGCGCCGATGCCCTTTGCCACCAGATTGGGATCACCAAGCAACAGGATGGAACGTTGGAGGGACACCACCAGGTACAGCACCAACAGCAAGGTGATGGCGCCAACCCAGATTTTGGTGCGGTTTTTCTTCACAGACTGCCAGAGAGTTCCCATGATCCTAAAGCCCCAGGTCCAAGTAGCCGTCCAGGCCCACGGTCAGGCCCGGGTGGTCCGCAACTTTGCGCAGCCCGAGCAGGACACCGGGCATGAACGAGGCACGGTCGAAGGAGTCATGGCGCAGCGTCAGCTGTTCGCCAGGCCCCCCGAAGAGCACCTCCTGGTGGGCCACCAGCCCGCGGAGCCGCACGCTGTGGACACGGACACC
This sequence comes from Paenarthrobacter sp. YIM B13468, assembly GCF_042788025.1. Taxonomy (NCBI): domain Bacteria; kingdom Bacillati; phylum Actinomycetota; class Actinomycetes; order Micrococcales; family Micrococcaceae; genus Paenarthrobacter; species Paenarthrobacter sp. YIM B13468. The sequence continues at coordinate 62,176 of NZ_JBHZPI010000020.1, forward strand.
CTCCACGTCGCATCCCCGGGCACCGTCCAAGGACGTTTCCGTGGCGTCAGGACTTGCCGGCACACCCGCTTCTTGCCTCGCCTGGGCAATCAGCTGTGCGGTACGCACGGCCGTACCTGAAGGAGCGTCTACCTTGTTGGGGTGATGCAGTTCAATGATCTCCACGGACTCGAAGTACTGCGAAGCTTTCGCCGCAAACGCCGAAGCCAGTACTGAACCCAAAGCAAAATTCGGGGCGATCAGGACGCCTGTTCCCGGTTTCTGTTCCAAGAGCGTCCGTAACGATCCAAGGCGCTGCCCATCCCAACCCGTGGTCCCAACCACTGCATGAATCCCGTGTTCGACCGCGAAACGCACGTTGGCCTCGGTGGTGTCCGGAACAGTCAGGTCCACAACATACTTTGCACCTGCATCGAGCAGTGTCTGCAGGGAATCGCCGCGACCGAGAGCCGCTACCAGCTTCATATCGTCGGCTGCTTCAACAGCCTTCACGGCTTCAATTCCCATGCGCCCATGGGCGCCCAGCACAGCAACAGCAAGTTGTTCGGTCATGCCTTTAACCCTACCGCCGGGCCAGGGTCCGGCAGGAACCGTGACTCCCCGCTTACTCCCCCGAGCCGTCCCCGCTCACTCCCCGGCCCCGACCCATTCCACGGTGCCGTCGCTGAAGAACTGTTCCTTCCAAATGGGCACCTGTAATTTGACCCGGTCCACAAGTTCCGAACAAACGGCAAACGCCTGGCCTCGATGGGCGGCCGCCACGGCACACACCAGCGCGGGATCACCTATCTCCAGCATCCCGATCCTGTGTGCGGCCCAAATCCTGACGGGTTGCTCTGCTTCGCCGGAGTGCTCGGCCACCAACTGCGCGACCACGTCGGCCATGATCCTGTGCGCCGTGGGATGCGCGCTGTAGCTCAGGCGGTCCACAGGCTTACCGGAATCGTGGTTCCGCACGACGCCGCTGAAGCTGACTACTGCCCCGGCCGTTTCAGACTCCACCGCGGCAATTGCCTGGTCCACGGAGATGGGCTCGGCGCTCAGGACCGCGCTAACAACTTCAAAGTCTGTTTCAGTGCCCATGGCTTCCTTCCAATTGATCGCAAAGGTGCCCGATTACCGGATCCAGGACAGTCAAGCCGTCCATGACACCCTTCGGGGAACCGGGCAAGTTGATGATGAATGTCTTTCCTGCTGCTCCTGCGTGCCCACGGCTCAGCATTGCCATGGGCGTCTTTGCAGCGCCCGCCCGCCGGATACCTTCCATAATGCCCGGGATCTCACGATCCAGCAGCGGCAACGTTACTTCCGGCGTCCGGTCGTCCGGGCTCAGGCCCGTTCCGCCACTGGTGATGACGACAGCGGGCTTCTGCGTCAGAAGCGCTCTCAAAGCCGCGCCGACAGGCTCGCCGTCGGGCACCACCATGGTGGGGAAGGCATCAAAGCCATGCTCCTTGAGCCAGTCCAGGATGACGGGGCCGGTTTCGTCGGCGTAGATTCCCGCTGCCGCACGCGTGGACGCTATCACGACGCCGGCCTTCCGCGGCCCGTGGGCGTTTGGTTCGCACGCACTCATGCTTCGGCTCCTCCCGGGCCTGAGGTGCCCCGGCTCCAGTCACCGTGCTTCCAATCCCCACTTTTGCCACCACTTTTTGCCAGCACCTGAATGTCTGTCAGGACTGCGTGCTTATCCACGGCCTTGATCATGTCGTAGACGCTCAGGGCGGCCACGGAGGCAGCGGTGAGGGCTTCCATTTCGACGCCGGTGACACCGCGCGTCTTCACGGTAGCCAGTACATCGATCGAGTCAGCTCCCAACTCAAAATCGACGGTGACTTTGGAAATCGGCAACGGGTGGCACAGCGGGATCAGTTCGGGTGTCTTCTTAGCGGCCATAATCCCTGCCACGCGCGCCACTGCGAGCGCGTCGCCCTTGGGAAGTTCGCCAGCGCCGAGAAGGGCCAGTACTTCGCTGGTGCTGCGCACCGTGGCCGTGGCTGTGGCCTCACGGGTGGTGACTGCTTTCTCTGAGACATCCACCATCTGGGCAGTACCGTCTTGACGTAGATGGGTCAGGCCGCCGGTGTTGCCGGACGTGTTCGTGGGAGTTTCATTCACAGCATCCATACTTCCACTTCGCTTCCCTCCGCGAGTTCCGTGACGTCGCTGGGGATGTGCACCAAGGCGTTCGAGCGCGCCAAGGCGTGCACCAGGTGGCTTCCTGCGCCACCCTCCATTCGGACGGAGCCGTCAGGCAGCACCGTTCCGCGGCGGACTTGATGCTTGCCCTCGGGTGAATGCAGCGGTTCCACCAAGCGCGCCCGCTGTACCGGTCGCGGTGCGGGGACGCCGTGGATCTGCGAAAGGGCAGGGCGCAGGAACATTTCGTAGGAAACGAGGCAGCTGACAGGATTGCCGGGAAAACCGAGGAACGGAACCCCTTCAAAGCGGCCGATTCCTTGCGGGCCTCCTGGCTGCATGGCCACCGGAAGGAAGTCCACATGCTGGCCCGCCATGGCTTGCCGCACTACCTCATAGGCGCCTTTGCTCACCCCGCCGGTGGTTACGATGAGGTCTACCCGGTGCTGGCCGTCTTCGCTGGCCACATGACGATTAAGGACTGCGCGCAACCGTGCGGGGTCGTCGTCGGAGATACCGGTCCGTACCACGTCAAGCCCCGATTGACGCATGGATGCTTCCAGGAGCGTTCCGTTGGAGTCGTAGATCTTGCCAGGAGTCAAGCTCTGGCCCGGTTCGAGAACCTCATCGCCTGTGGTGACCAGCAGAACACGCATGGGCTTGCGGACTTCCGCGGAGGTTAGCCCGAGCGCGGCCAACAGGCCAAGCTGCGCTGGTCCTAAGAAGGTCCCCGCGGGTAGGGCCAGGTCTCCTTCGCCGATGTCACTGCCGATGTGTCGGACATAGGTGCCCGGAGTCGTCGCAGGCAGCAAAACGTCAACGTCCTCCGCCTCTGGGTTCGGGAACGTGCTGGGAAGTGCCCGCTCAATGGGAACCACGGCGTCGGCACCCTCCGGAATCATGGCACCGGTCATGATGGGCGCGGCAAAGCCTGGCTTCAACGGCTCAGGAGCCGCCCCCGCCGGAACAGGTGCCGCTACCCGCAGCTTCGCGCCGTCGTCGGGAATGTCGGCAGAGTTGACGGCAAAGCCGTCCATTTGAGAGTTGGCGAAGGGCGGCAGGGAAAGTGGCGCGTGGAGGTCCACGGCCAGCACCTTGCCCAGCGCCTCGAGCAACGGCAACTGTTCAGTCGCCGTGTTCGCGGCCGGACCGCTCAGTAGTTCCACCACGGCGTCGCGATGGGCAGCAACGGATCTGGGCAAGGACATCCTCCTGTGTGTCACGCTCGCGCCCGGAGATTATCCGGACGTACCCAGAGTAGGGCCTTAAATGACCTTGACGTTGATGGTGTGGTAGCCGGTGGCGCCGTCGGGAGCCACAGGGGTCCGGCCTTCGCTCTGCGGTTTGCCGGTAGAGTCAGTGGCTCGCACCTGGACTTCATAGGTGCCGGGTGTGAGATCAATGCCCAGCTGCCACTGGTACCAGGTATCGGTGGATATCCCTGGTGCGAGCGCCGCCTGCCGCCAAGGGCCGCGGTTCACGCGGAGTTCCACGTGGTCCACGCCGCGATGCTGGGCCCAGGCAACGCCGCCAAACTGCACTTTTCCGGCTTTGACCGTGCGACCACTACGGGGTACGTCAATGCGGGACTGCGTCTTGATGGGGCCGTGATCACTCCAGCCTCGGGGAGTCCAGTAAGCGATATCGTCAGCAAAACGGGTGACCTTGAGTTCGGTGAGCCATTTGGTTGCTGAGACGAAGCCATAGAGTCCCGGCACGATCATCCGCACTGGGAATCCATGTTCCAGGGGCAGTGGCTCACCATTCATGCCAACCGCAAGGAGGGCGTCGCGGTCGTCCGTGAGCGCTTCCAGGGGCGTACTTGCTGTCCAGCCATCGTTGCTGGTGGAAAGCACCATGTCTGCCCCTGGTTTGGGGCCCGCCATGGCCAGGAGTTCCCGTACAGGCCAGCCAAGCCACAGGGCATTACCGATGAGGTCGCCGCCCACTTCATTGGACACGCACGCGATAGTGATGTGCCGCTCCGTCATGGGCTTGGTGAGGAGCGTCGCGAAGTCGAGTTCGACCTCGCGATCCACCATTCCGGTCACCTTCAATTTCCACTGTGGAGGGTCGATGGCCGGAACCGTCAATGCGGTGTCGATACGGTAGAAGTCAGGGTTCGGTGTCACCAAGGGACTGATCCCTTCCAGCGGCAGCGAGGCCCCTGCAGGGATAGCCTGCGGCGTCGTCGATGGAGCTGGCAGCGTCAAAGAGCCCCTGAAACCGGAAGCTACGGTTGTGGCCCGCGTAAGGATGCTGGTGACCACTCCCCCGACAGCCGCCGCAAGCGATGTGGCCCCCAGGGCGTTCAGGAAGCTCCGCCGTGCCAGAGGCGCAGGTTCCGCGTGAGGTGAGGCACCGGCTGGAGCTGATGTCACCACGCCGGATGACGCTTCACGTGCCGGCGCCCAGGTGCCTAGCCGTCGAATCAGCGTGCGGAGCAGCAGCATGGTGACGACGGCGGCCACGATGGGAGCGAAAGCGGCCTGCGGTGTTGTTTGGGCCCGGGTCAGGACGGCGCTTAGGCCCGCCGCGCCTGCCAAGGCCGCCAGAACTAGTCCGAGTCCGGTTCGACGCCGCTCCAGAATTCCGGCCAGGGCAGCCAGAACCACAGCCACGATCAGGATGGAAGCTACCAGCACGATCTTGTCCGCCGTGCCGAAGAGCTGCACGGCAAGGTCCTTCACTCCGGGAGGAACGGAATCGATGACGGCACCGCCTAGTGCCGTCACTGGCGAAACGAGGGGGCTGAGGAACCCGGCGCTCAGTTCGCCTGCTGCAATGCCTGCTGCCCCGGCCGCCACCCCGGCAACCGCAGCCCAGAATCCAGGCTTTCTCATGCTGCGCCTCCTTGGCGATCCACGACAGATGCTGCCGGAAGGGAGCCCGCCGGAAGCGACAGGGCAAACCGGCAACCGCCGTCGACGTTTTCCACCCTCACAGCTCCCCCATGCGCCTTGACGATGCCGGCCACCATGCTCAATCCGATTCCTGCTCCGCTGTAGCTTCCCTGCGGTCCCGCCGGGCTCCCCCGTGAAGGGTCCTTCTGCCAGCCGGTTTCGAACAGGTGGGGAAGGTCCTCCTCAGGGATGCCCCCGCAGTGGTCCTGCACTGCGACCACGGCGTTTCCGTTGTCCCGCCCGACGCTGGTGTGTACGTCCGTGTCCGGCCTGCTGTAAATGATCGCGTTGAGCAGCACGTTCCGGATCGCCCTGGCCATGCTGGGTCCGTCAGCTACGGCCATGCACTCGCGGTCTCCCCCGCCGGTGAGCGTAATGCCACGTTGGGCGGCCAGCGGCGCCAGATCGGACAGGGCATCACTGACAAGGTCGTAGAGGTCCAATGACTCGGCGCGCAACCGAAGGCTTCCAGCCTGGATCTTGGACAACTCCAGAAGATCGTTGACCATGGCAGTCATTTGTTCCGTCTGCCCGATGATCTTCCGGTAGTACTCCGGGATATCGGCCACCATGCCGTCCTCAAGGGCTTCGGTCATGGCGCGCATGCTGGCAAGTGGAGTACGGAGGTCATGTGAAATCCACGAGACGAGTTCGCGCCGCGCGGTTTCAATGGCGGCTTCCCTGGCACGCGATTCCGCAAGGTTCCGGCTGCTGGCCTCCAGTTCCTGGGCCAGTTCAGCGAGTTCCGAGGTCATGGCAGGTTCGGCCCGCTTTCCGTTTTTACCGCTGTGGTCCAGGGTTTCGCCCCGGCCGAGTTTCCTGGCTGCCGCCACAAGGCGCGCCGCGTTCCGGGATACCCCGGCTCCCAGCACGAGCGATAAGGCCACCGCTACCGCCGAAGCCATGGCCAGGATGTACCACATGACCTCAAGGTCCCTGGCAGAAATGAACATGGCGTTGAATGCACTGACCATGCCTGCCACGAGGACAGCCACGGTGGCCACCACTACGAGGCAGATCTGGGCCAACACAGAGGCGCGGCGAAGGACGCGCAGCAGCACGAGCGTGACGGCACCGATGACCACTGCCCATAGGAGTACCCAGGCAAGGATGGTGGCAAGCTCAGTGCCCTCCATGGCCATCCCCCTTGGCGTCGAACCTGTAGCCAATGCCCCAAACGGTCTTTAGGAGCTCAGGTTTGGTGGGGTTGACTTCGATCTTCTCGCGGAGGCGCCGTACGTGGACGGTCACGGTGGAAAGATCGCCGAAGTCCCAGCCCCAGACTGCTTTGATGAGTTCTTCCCGGCTGAAGACCTGGTTGGGCCTGCGCAGCATGAAGGCCAGAAGATCGAATTCACGCACTGTCAACGTCAGCGGCGTTCCAAAATGAGTGACGGTCCGGGACGCGGGATCCAATTCAAAGCCTGCCAATTCGACAGGGGGTTCGGGGGAGAATTCCTTGACGCTGCGGCGAAGCACGGACTTGACGCGAAGGACAAGCTCCCGCGGCGAGAACGGCTTGGTGACGTAATCGTCCGCGCCCATTTCCAAGCCAAGGATGCGGTCATCTTCGGTTCCCAGGGCCGTAACCATGATGACCGGTACGCTCATGCTCTGGCGGAGTCGACGACACACTTCCACACCGTCCAGTCCTGGCAACATGCGGTCCAGAATCACAAGGTCCGGCTGTCGGGTTGCAGCGAGCCTAAGCGCCGAGAACCCATCCCCGGCTACGTCAACCTGGAATCCGGCTTGCAGGAGATAGTCGCGGACGACATCAGCAATGGTCTGCTCGTCTTCGACGAGAAGGATGCGGCGATTACCAGGCTCTGCCGCTGATGATGCCGATTGCATGGTCACGCTTTCAGCATAGGTACGCGGGAGCTGCCCGGCACCGGATACGGGTCACTTCCGGGGGAATGTCCGCATTCCGTAAGAACTGGCTACGGCACGGGACATGACCGCTACCTTCCCAGGAACATCCGAACACTGTCCGCTGAGTGAAACGAAATGTAGCCGGTATCACTGTTCAGGCCGGGGTGGCGTAGCCTGAATTCATGAGTGTTCAGCTAGGTATGCCTGTGCCTCCTTCGGGCAGCGCTGCAGGCGGCCCGGTTCCGCCGCCGCGTCCGGCTGGCACGCCCACCGGTTTGTGGGACCGCTACGGACGCCGGGCGACTGATATGCGCCTATCCCTGACAGACAAGTGCAATCTCCGCTGTACGTACTGCATGCCTGCTGAAGGGCTGGAATGGCTCTCCAAGCAGGCGGTGATGACCAAAGACGAGATCATTCGGATTGTGCGTGTAGGCGTTAACGCCCTGGGCGTGCGGGAACTGCGGCTTACCGGCGGTGAGCCCTTGGTCCGTGCGGACCTGGTTGACGTCATAGCAGGCATCCGGAACGAACACCCCGAACTTCCCATTTCGATGACCACCAATGGCGTGGGCCTGGACAAGAAAGCGGCCGCCCTCAAGGCTGCAGGACTCACCCGGATCAACGTCTCCCTGGATTCGCTCCACGAGGAAACCTTCACCAAGCTCACGCGCAGGCCTTTCCTGGACCGTGTCCTCGCCGGCGTGGACGCCGCGTGGGCCGCCGGTCTCGGCCCAGTCAAGTTGAATGCCGTGCTGATGCGGGGCATCAACGATGCCGAGTCACCGGACCTCCTCGCTTGGGCCTTGGACCGTGGCTACGAACTTCGCTTCATCGAACAGATGCCGCTGGACGCGGACCATGGTTGGACCCGGCGCAACATGATCACTGCAGCTGAAATCCGCGAATTAATGTCAAAGGACTTTGTCCTCAGCCCGGATCCACGCGAACGGGACGGCGCCCCTGCCGAACGTTTTGAAGTACGACGCCGGGAGCAGGCAACGGGTGAAGCTACAGGGGCGGTCCTCGGTACAGTCGGGATCATCGCCTCGGTGACCGAACCGTTCTGTTCAGACTGCCGCCGCACCCGCATCACTGCTGAAGGCAAGATCATGAGCTGCCTGTTCTCCCGTGAGGAGTTCGATCTCCTCGGACTGCTTCGGGAGGGTGCGACGGATGACGAGCTTGCCCAACGTTGGCAGGACGCCATGTGGGTCAAACCCAAAGCCCACGGCATGGACCACACCGGTCTCGGCGCACCGGACTTCGTGCAGCCGGACCGCAGCATGAGCGCAATCGGAGGCTAAACCCTTGCTTGTACGTTACTTCGCTGCCGCACGCGCCGCTGCGGGTGTCGAGGAGGAGATCCATCCGCTCCCGGAAGGATCCAGCCTCGAGGCTCTGCTGGAAGCTGCCCTCGCCGTCGAACGTCCGGTGCCTCCGGAGGGGACACCAACACTTGCCCGCATCGTGGCCCGTAGCAGCTTCCTCAGGAACGAAGTAGCGGTTCGAGACGCTTCTGCTCCTCTAGGCGCCGAGGACGTTATCGACGTCCTTCCTCCCTTCGCAGGCGGCTAAACAGCACAGTCAACAAACCCCGCGCGTCCTGCAGCGCTTGGCCGTCAGGTTTTCCGGAACACGCTCTTGAGCAAGGGACTGAACTCGGCCGTGCCCTCGAGCCGTAGTTCCGCGGTGTGCACCAGGACGCCATCTTCAACACGGAACGCGTGCCGGGCTACGCCCTCCGGCGTTCGCCGTTCCACTGTCAGCGTCCCCGCATGCCATGTACCTCGCACAGGGGCAGTTGGCGGCCGGCCCATGCTGTCCACGTAATACCAGAGCGTTTCCCCATGGGCAGGATCCACCGTGAACATCCCGTGCCCTTCGAAGTGCGTTCCATCCGGCTCACGGTGTCGGTAGCTCTGCACAACGGCGTAGCCCCCGGCCGCTTGCGTGAAAACGGCTTCGGCCTCCGCAGTCCGCGCCGCACCCCAAGGAGACTGTGCTATCTCCGTGATGCCCCGCCAATGTCCGATGAAGTCTTGCAGCAGTTCTGCGGCATGTCCTTTTGGCGGCAGATCCATCACGACTCCAATGTGAGCAGGGCAGCATGATCCTGTGATCATGCTGCCCTGTTTACAGTGCGGGAGTCCAGAGATGGTGGACCAGCTGAACGCGCTGCGTCCTAAAGACCGAAGGTCTCACTTTCTTCAAACGGCCCGACGACGGTGATGGTGCGGGGAGCTGCGGCCAGTTCCCGGGCGAGTTCCTGGACTTCGTCCACAGTGACTGCCTTGATCCGGGCCAATGTCTCGTCAATATCCTGGAACTCCCCGGATACGAGTTCCGCTCGGCCGAGTCTGGACATGCGCGAGCCCGTGTCCTCGAGGGCGAGGACGATGCCGCCGCTGAGTTGTCCCACGGCCTTCCGGAGCTCCTCCTCCGTGATGCCCTCCTTGGCGAGCTTGTCCAACTCAACACCAAGAAGATCAAGCACCTGGCGCACTTTTGACGGCGTGCAGCCTGCATACATGCCGAAATAGCCGGCATCGGCGTACGCGGCGGTGAAGGAATACGTGGAGTAGACCAGGCCGCGCTTCTCGCGGATCTCCTGGAAAAGCCTGGAGGACATTCCGCCTCCCAGCACGGCGTTGAGCATGCTCATGACGAATCGGCGATCGTCCGTTGCCACGATAGTGGGGCAACCCATGATGATGTTTGCCTGCTCCACGGGACGCTTGACCACCTGAAGGCCGGATGTGCCCGTGATCACGGCACGGTTGGTGGCCCTACGATCTACGGGAGCTGCATCCGGATCCAGCTGCCAGCCGGCTGCTTCCAACGCCTTCTGCACGAGATCGCAGACGACGTCATGGTCCAAACCGCCAGCCGCGGTAATAACCAGTTCTTCCGGACGGTAGTAGCGCTGGTAGTGCTCCCAGACCGAGTCCCTGGCTACTGCCTTGATAGCGTCCGGCGTTCCGCCAATAGGACGCGCGAGTGGGTGGCTGCCGAGTACGGCTGCAACAAATTTTTCGTGGGCTACGTCTGTTGGGTCATCGCTGTCCATGGCGATTTCTTCAAGAATGACGTCCCGTTCCTGTTCCAGCTCCGCCGGATCCAGGACAGCACCGGTGATCATGTCCGCTATGACGTCTATGGCCATCGGCAGATCCGAATCGAGCACGCGGGCGAAGTAACAGGTACTTTCTTTGGCAGTCGCAGCGTTGGACTCGCCACCCACCTCATCAAAGGCTGAAGCAATTTCCAAGGCGGTACGACGCTTGGTGCCCTTGAACAGGAGATGTTCCAGGAAGTGCGTAGAACCGTGCTGACCATCGGCCTCATCGCGGGAACCGACTGCCACCCAGAATCCGATGGTGGCCGAACGCTGTCCGGGCATTGCCTCGGTGAGGACGCGGACGCCGCCGGGCAGGACCGAACGCCGTACGACGGAACCGCCCTCGGCACCATGGATCAGGTCGCCGCCGGGAAGTGTCTGCTCCAAAGGCAAGGGTACGACAGTCATTAAGACCTTTCGGGTAAAGCCAGAGGGGCCCGTGGACCTTTCAGCCCACCGGCCCCTCCGGGTACTGCTTACAGACTACTCTGCGGAAACTTCGGCTTCTTCCGCAGCTTCCTCGGAGGCTGCGCCTTCTTCCTCGGCAACAACCGGGGAGAGGGAAAGCTTTCCGCGGTCGTCGATCTTGGTGATCTCGACCTGGACCTTCTGGCCAACCGAGACCACGTCATCAACGTTGTCCACGCGCTTGCCGTTGGCAAGCTTGCGGAGCTCGGAGATGTGCAGCAGGCCGTCCTTGCCCGGGGTAAGGGAAACGAAAGCGCCGAAGGTGGTGGTCTTGACGACCGTGCCCAGGTAGCGCTCACCGATTTCCGGTACCTGCGGGTTGGCGATGGCGTTGATGGCGGAACGTGCTGCGTCAGCAGACGGACCGTTGGTGGCGCCAATGTAGACCGTGCCGTCATCTTCGATGGAGATGTCCGCGCCAGTGTCTTCCTGGATCTGGTTGATCATCTTGCCCTTGGGGCCGATGACCTCGCCGATCTTGTCTACGGGGATCTTGACGGCGATGACGCGGGGGGCGAACTCGGAGAGCTCGTCCGGGGTGTCGATCGCTGCGTTGATGACCTCGAGGATGTGGAGACGGGCTTCGCGGGCCTGCTTCAGCGCTGCGGCCAGCACGGAAGCGGGGATGCCGTCGAGCTTGGTGTCCAGCTGGATGGCCGTGACGAACTCGGACGTACCGGCAACCTTGAAGTCCATGTCGCCGAATGCGTCTTCGGCGCCGAGGATGTCGGTCAGGGCTGCGTAGCGGGTCTGGCCATCAACCTGGTCGGAAACCAGGCCCATCGCGATACCGGCAACAGCTGCCTTCAGCGGGACACCTGCGTTGAGCATGGAGAGCGTCGAAGCACATACCGAACCCATGGACGTCGAACCGTTGGAACCGAGGGCTTCGGATACCTGGCGGATGGCGTACGGGAATTCCTCGCGGGAAGGCAGAACCGGCACGAGGGCGCGCTCTGCGAGGGCGCCGTGACCGATTTCGCGGCGCTTCGGGGAACCGACGCGGCCGGTCTCACCGGTGGAGTACGGCGGGAAGTTGTAGTTGTGCATGTAGCGCTTGCGCGTTACCGGCGACAACGAGTCGATCTGCTGTTCCATCTTGAGCATGTTCAGCGTGGTGACACCCATGATCTGGGTTTCGCCACGTTCGAAGATCGCAGAACCGTGAACGCGGGGCAGAACCTCTACCTCGGCGGTCAGCTGGCGGATGTCCGTGAGTCCACGGCCGTCGATGCGGACCTGGTCCTTGAGGATGCGCTGGCGGACAACGTGCTTGGTGACCGAGCGGAAAGCTGCGGACAGCTCCTTTTCACGGCCTTCGAAGTTGCCGGCGAGTGCGCCCAGGACTTCGTCCTTGAGCTCGTCGGAAGCGTTGTCGCGCTCCTGCTTGTCGGCGATCTGGAAGACTGCAGCCAGCTTGTCGGCAGCAGCGGCTTCCACAGCTGCGTAGACGTCATCCTGGTAGTCCAGGAAGACCGGGAACTCGACGGTCGGCTTTGCTGCGCGGGCCGCAAGATCGGCCTGGGCTTCGCAGAGAGCCTTGATGAACGGCTTTGCGGCTTCGAGGCCCTCGGAAACAACTTCTTCGGTGGGAGCAGTTGCGCCCTGTTCCTTGATGAGGTTCCAGGAGTTGTCCGTTGCTTCGGCTTCAACCATCATGATGGCGACGTCGTCCCCGGCAATGCGGCCGGCAACAACCATGTTGAACACGGCGTTCTCAAGCTGCGAGTGCTTGGGGAAGGCAACCCACTGCGAACCCTGTTCGTCGGCGATGAGGGCAACGCGGACGCCACCGATCGGGCCGGAGAACGGGAGGCCGGAGAGCTGCGTGGACATGGAAGACGCGTTGATGGCTACGACGTCGTAGAGCTCGTCCGGGTTGATCGCCAGGACGGTGACGACGATCTGGACCTCGTTGCGCAGGCCCTTGACGAAGGCCGGGCGCAGCGGGCGGTCCATGAGGCGGCAAGCCAGGATGGCTTCCGTGGACGGGCGGCCTTCACGGCGGAAGAACGAACCCGGGATACGTCCGGCAGCGTACATGCGCTCTTCGACGTCAACCGTCAACGGGAAGAAGTCGAAGCCTTCGCGCGGCTGCTTGCCTGCGGTAGTTGCCGAGAGAAGTGCGGTGTCTTCGTCGATGTAGACCATCGAAGCGCCGGCAGCCTGCTTGGCAAGGCGGCCGGTTTCAAAGCGGATGACACGCTTGCCAAAACGGCCGTTGTCAATAATCGCTTCGGAGAACTGGATTTCGGGACCCTCCATGAGAGTCACCTCCGTTTCTGATTTAGCGGAAGTCCGCCGCATCAACCCAGGCCTCTTCTTTATTCCTGGCCTGTACGACACCCGGTCATCGATCGAGATCCACGGGCAAATCGTCGCCGATTTCTTCCCGGGAATCACTACCGAGGACCGCGAATGCGCGATGCGGTTGATTCCTTTTTTAGTTGTTTTGAAGAAGGCGGCCCGTTCCGCGAGGGACCGGGCCGCCCCCAAAGGCAGACTAGCGGCGCAGGCCGAGGCGCTCGATGAGCGAACGGTAGCGGGCGATGTCAGTGTTCTTCAGGTAGGAAAGCATGCGCTTGCGACGACCAACCATGGCCAGCAGACCGCGCTGGGTGTGGAAGTCGTGCTTGTGCTCCTTCATGTGCTCAGTCAGATCCTTGATCCGCTGGGTCAGGACTGCAACCTGGACCTCGGGCGAACCGGTGTCGCCTTCAGAGGTTGCGTATTCCTTGATGATGGACTGCTTTACAGCGGCGTCAAGTGCCACGTGAACTCCTAGAGTTGTGCCGTGCCTCCCGATGCAGCGCCTCGCTGACGGGTTGCTTCCGATGCGTCTCCGCACACAAAAACAGGTCCAGCCGCCACGGACTGCAGCCGGATCCAGTAACAGTTTACCGGCAGGTCAGCATTGTTGTCGAAATACCGCTAGCGCTGGGTCAGCAGCTCGTGTGCCTGGGCTACATCCAGGCACATCTGCTCCACCAGGGCCTCGGGCCCGCGATATGCCACCATGCCGCGGAGGCGCTGGGTAAATTCGACCGCAACAGTCTGGCCGTAGAGGTCAAAGTCCTCCACATTCTCCTCGGGACGGTCAATAACGTGGGCCTCCACTTGACGGCTCACACCGTCAAACGTGGGGTTGGAGCCGACGGAAATTGCAGCGGGCCACCGCGTTCCGGACTGGTCTATCAACCAGCCTGCATAGATACCGTCCGCTGGTACGTACCCTGTGGAATCATGCGAAAGGTTCGCGGTGGGGAAACCGAGGTTCCTCCCGCGGGCAGCTCCATGAACTACCTCGCCGCGCATGCGGTGGGGGCGTCCCAGAACGGCGGCAGCCGTTACGACGTCGCCTTCGGACAAGGCTTCCCGCACCCAGGTGGAGGAGCAACGGCGGTCGGAATCGCCGTCGTCGTGGACCGGGAAGCCACCTGCGCCATACTCATTGACCACCTGGACGCCAAAGCCCAACTGCTCGCCGAGTTCCTGCATGGTGACGACGTCACCCACATTCCCTGCGCCGAAACGGAGGTCGTGGCCCACCACAACGTGCTCGGCATGAAGGGCATCGAGGAGGATTTGGCGGACAAACTCGATGGGTGTCATGGAGGCAAGGTCCAGCGTGTACTTCATGACCAGGACAGCGTCCACGCCCGTTTCGCCGAGGGCGTCCAGTTTGTCCTGGAGACCCATGATCAGTTCCGGGGCGGATTCCGGGCGGTGGACCTGGGCCGGGTGGGGATCAAAGGTCACGGCCACTGAAGGGATATGGTGCCGTTTGGCGGTGTTTGTCAGTTGCGCGAGAACATGCTGGTGGCCACGATGGACGCCGTCAAAGTTCCCGATGGTAACGACTGTTGGTCCGAAGTCCCCGGGGACTTCGGTGGGATCGTTCCAGATGTGGACCATCAACCTCGCCTTTTACTGCAGATATTCGTTCCGCCCGGCAACCTCCCGGCGCCGGAACATTCTAAGGTTACCCGCTGTGGCTGTTCGCCTTGGACGGCCGCCTCTTGTTCAACCACAGGAGTCCAAGGATGGGCAGCACGAGCGGGACGAAACCATAACCGCGCCCAAACAGCGACCACACAGTGTCATGCGGGAAGGCCACCGGATCGAACAGGCTTATGGCTCCAACCACCAGCACGCCGAGGAGTTCCACGAGAACCGCGGCCAACGACACTTTGAACCACGTGCGGCCCGGTTTTGCCAGTGAGATGGTCGCCACGACATAGACGACGGCGGCGAACGCGGAGAGGATATGCGCCAGCGGAGCTTCGGCAAACTTGGTGGCAATCTGATAGCCGGCGCGGGCAGTGGCCGAGAGTGCGAAGACGGCATAAACCGCGATCAGCAAGCGTCCCGGGCCGGTGTTCCGTGTGTCCTTTTGGGGTGTCCGGCCGGCATTTGCCTCAGTCTCGGTTCCAGTCATGTTTCGTTTTTCCTTCAAGGTCAGTACCAGATCTGATTCATGCGGGCGGCCATGACGAGCGCTGTGACGCCCACCGCCGCCAGGACGAAGTTGCTCCAACGGGTCCGTTCAAGGATGGCCCAGTACACGGCCCCCAGCGGAATCATCAACGCCGTGATCAGGTATCCCCAGAACTCCCAGGCTTCACCGGCCATCCGCTCACCCAGGGCGACCCTGACAATCGAGCCAACCAGGTAGACCAGCAGGGCCAGCTCTACAGCCAGCACGGAGAAGATTGTGACGTCGTTTGGGGCTTTCTTCATCAAACCTGCCACGACACACGCGATCGTGGAGACCAAACCAACAATAAGGATCGAGTAAAAATAGCCGTCCATGCCTACTTTTCCTCGCCTACTGTGGCGGTTCCCGTTCCGGGGGCAAAGACCAGTACAGGCTTCGCGAAACTCCCGGTATCGGCCAGCAGGGCCACCAGCTCCCCCGACGGCGCGAACGCTGCGGCAGGTTTCTCAGCGGTGGCAGCAGCGGACGTTCCCGCACCGGGGCCTGCGGCGATGCGCCTGCCAAAGGAGATCTCGGTGGTTTCTTCGTCGCTCAATTCCCGGTTGGGCATCAGGGAACGTGCGGCAACGGACATGTCGAGGACTTCGAGTTCCCCGGCGAGTTCTTCCAGCGTCCGCGCTTGCTCGATCGTGTAAGGGCCCACCTGGGTTCGCCGCAAGGCAGTGAGATGTCCTCCGACGCCCAAAGCGATGCCAAGGTCACGGGCCAAGGCCCGGATGTAGGTGCCGGAAGAACACTCAACGGTGACCTCGACGTCGACTACCCGGCCGCCGTCGATCCTTGTGATGGAGTGGATATCGAAGCGGTGGATCGTGACAGGACGCGCCGCAAGCTTGACTTCTTCGCCGGAGCGAACACGGGCATAGGAGCGTTCACCGTTGACCTTGATAGCACTGACGCTGCTCGGTACCTGCTGAATGGGACCGGTGAGGGCTGCGACGCCCGCTGCAATGGCGTCCTCACTGACGTCCGCCGCGTTGCGCGCCTCCGTGACTTCGCCTTCGGCGTCATCGGTGATGGTGGTCTCGCCGAGCCTGATGGTAGCCGTGTACGTCTTGGACGTCCCCACAATGTAGGTCAGGAGCCGTGTGGCTTTGTTGATCCCCAGTACCAGCACGCCGGTAGCCATGGGATCGAGCGTGCCCGCATGCCCCACTTTCCGGGTGCCAGCCAGCCGCCGCATCCGGCCAACCACATCATGGCTGGTCCATCCCTGCGGTTTGTCAACGATTACCAGTCCAGAAAGCACGCTTACCAGTATATGGGTGGCTAGGATAGCTCCCATGCCTGAGCTAGCCGCACACGTCCGCGACGTCCCCGTGAACCAGATCCGTGAAATCACCGAGGCCGCCTGGACCACCCCAGGGGCGATCGTGCTCAGCATCGGCGAACCGGGCTTTGCACTCCCACGGCACGTCCTCGACGCCGGAATTGCATGCCTTGAACGGGACGAAACCAACTACACCCCGAACGCAGGAATCCCAGCGCTCCGCGAAGCCTTCGCCAAGAGGTTCCGTGAGCATCATCACGTGGATATCGGTGCCGAACGCGTCTACGTGGTGGACGGAGCCCAACAAGGCCTGCACTTCGCCATGAGCCTGCTTCTCTCCCCCGGGGATGAAATCCTCCTGCCCAACCCCGGCTACCCCACCTTCGCCATGACCAGCCGACTCCTGAACGCAGTCCCCGTTCCGTATCCCCTGTACCCGCATAACGACTTCCAGCCGGACATCGAGGACATTGAAGCCCTCATCACTCCGCAGACCCGGGTCCTCATGCTGAACTCGCCTTCCAACCCCCTGGGCGCAGTCATCAGCGAGGACGCAACCCGGCAGCTTGTGGAACTCGCCGTCCGGCACGATCTCTGGATCCTCTCCGATGAGTGCTATGAGGCCTTCACCTTTGACGTCCCGCATGTCAGCCCTGCCCGGTTCGATAGCGACATCCCCGGTGAGGCGCGCGTCTTCACGTCCCTGACGCTGTCCAAGACCTACGGACTCACCGGCCTCCGGATCGGAGCCTTGATCTGCCCGCCGGGCTTGGAAAAGAAAATGAACAATGTCATGGAAGCGATCGTTTCCTGCGTTGCTTCACCATCGCAGTATGCCGCTTTGGCCGCGTTGACCGGCCCCCAGGACTACGTGAGCGAGGCGCGAAACCACTATAGGAGCAACCGCGACGCCGCCTCCGCCGTCCTGGAAAGCAAGGGCATTCCGTTCCTTGGCGCGCAGGGGGCCTTCTACCTGTGGGCTGACGTTTCCCACGTCAGTGGCGGCGATGTCCGGGCCTGGGTCCACGCCTTTCTGGCCGATTCGGGAGTCGCGTTCGCGCCGGGCACTGCCTTTGGGTCGATCGGCGAGGATTGGATCCGGATTGCGCTGTGCGGCGATCAGCAGGGACTGCTCGACGGCGTCAGCCGGCTTCCTGCCCGGGCGTAAGAGCCGCTAGTAGTCGGTGCGTTCGGTGTTGTTGCGCCAGGCTTCAAAGGGCTCCTCGGAGGCGGCTACCGGCGCATGTTCTACGGGAAGCAACTCAGGCCGGGTCCCAGCGAAGTACTCGTAGAACACTGCATCATCGAAACCGGCCCTGGCGGCTCCGTGCCGGTCCGCAGCGAAATATACGCGGCCAATCCTGGCCCAGAGGGTTGCCGAGAGACACAAGGGGCATGGCTCGCAACTGGCATAGAGCACCGAGCCGCTGAGGTCGAAGTTGCCCATGTCCGCTGCTGCCCGGCGAATTGCCACCACTTCGGCATGCGCCGTCGGATCGTTGTCCCGCGTTACCCGGTTCACGCCCTCATGGACGCTACCGTCCGGGGTGACGACAACAGCGCCAAACGGCCCACCGCCGTCGGATACGTTCTGGACAGCAAGCCGGATGGCCCGGTTCAGGAATTCATCATGGTTCAGGAACTCATGATGCTGCGGTGCATTGTGCGCGGACATGCTCCGATACTAACGAGCATGGACGGCAGAAAGGCCGGTTCCTCAGGAGGAACCGGCCTTTCTGCAAGAAAACTTCTAGCGGTTGGCGTCTTCGTCGAGTTCGTCATCGTCCGTGAGGTCGATGTCTTCTTCGTCGAAGTCGTCTTCGTCGATTTCTTCGGAGCCCTCGCCCTTGTAGGGGTCAGCCTCGCCTGCGTGCTTGGCGCCGGCAGCCAAAGCGGCTACCTCGGCGTCGCGACGCTTTGCTTCACGGAGCAACTCCTCAAGGTTCGATGCGTTGACCGGAATCTGGTCGGCAACGAACTCAAGGGTGGGAGTCAGCCGGACGGTGATGTTGCGGCCGACTTCCTGTCGCAGCACACCCTTGGCCTTCTCCAATGCCCTGGCGGCGTCGGCGTGGGCTATCTCGTCACCAAAGACGGTGTAGTAGATGGTGGCGTGCTGAAGGTCGTTGGTGACGCGGGCGTCGGTGATCGTGATGGACTCGACGCGCGGGTCCTTGACCCTGCGGCCGAGGGCCTCGGCGACGACGACCTTTATCCGCTGCGCCAACTTGGCAGCGCGTGCCGGATCGGCCATGGCTTCCTCCTGGAAAGTAGAAACGGGTGCGGAACGGGTCCGCCGGGGCTACCCGACGGACCCGCTCCAAGCGGAACCTAGACGCGCGGCTTTTCGCGCATCTCGAAGGTCTCGATGATGTCGCCTTCGGAGATGTCGTTGAAGGAGCCAAGACCGATACCACACTCGAAGTCAGTACGGACTTCGGTTGCGTCATCCTTGAAGCGCTTGAGCGTCTCAACGGTGAGGTTGTCACCGATGACCTTGCCGTCGCGGCTAACGCGTGCCTTGGTGTTACGGCGGATGATGCCCGTGCGGACGATCGAACCGGCGATGTTTCCGAACTTGGAGGAACGGAAGACTTCGCGGACTTCGGCAGTACCGAGCTGGACTTCTTCGTACTCCGGCTTGAGCATGCCCTTGAGGGCCATCTCGATGTCATCGATTGCTGCGTAGATGACGGAGTAGAAGCGCATGTCCACGCCTTCACGGTCAGCCAGTTCAGCGACGCGCTCAGCGGGCTTGACGTTGAAGCCGATGATGATGGCGTTGTCCACCGTTGCCAGGTTGACGTCGTTCTGCGTGATGGCACCCACACCGCGGTGGATGACACGGAGCTGAACGTCGTCGTCTCCGACATCGATCTTGAGCAAGGCATCTTCGAGGGCTTCCACGGCACCGGAGACGTCACCCTTGAGGATGAGGTTGAGGGTGTCGATCTTGCCTTCAGCCACGGCTTGGTCGAAGTCTTCCAGGCTGATGCGCTTGCGACGCTTGGCCAGTGCGGCGTTGCGGTCTGCAGCTTCACGCTTCTCGGCGATCTGGCGGGCCGTACGCTCGTCCGGGGTCACCAGGAAGGTGTCACCTGCACGCGGCACGTTGGACAGGCCGAGGACCTGGACCGGACGCGACGGCAGTGCGACATCGAGGGCCTCGCCGTTCTCGTCGAACATGGCACGGACGCGGCCGTGGGCCGTACCGGCCACGATCGTGTCACCCACGGCCAAGGTACCGGACTGCACCAGGACGGTGGCCACGGAACCGCGGCCCTTGTCCAGGTTCGCCTCGATGGCAATGCCTCGAGCGTCCTTGTCCGGGTTGGCGCGCAGATCCAGGGCGGCATCGGCCGTCAGCAGTACGGCGTCGATCAGTTCGTCGATGTTGAGGTTCTGACGGGCAGAAACCTCAACGAACATGGTGTCGCCACCATATTCTTCGGGAACCAGGCCATACTCGGTGAGCTGACCCTTGACCTTGTCAGGGTTGGCGCCTTCCTTGTCGATCTTGTTCACTGCGACGACGATCGGCACGTTGGCTGCCTGGGCGTGGTTGAGTGCTTCCACCGTCTGCGGCATAACGCCGTCGTCGGCTGCAACAACCAGGATCGCGATGTCGGTGACCTTGGCACCACGTGCACGCATGGCCGTGAAGGCCTCGTGACCGGGGGTGTCGATGAACGTGATGTCGCGGGCCGTGCCCTCGTGGATGTGGCTGATCTGGTAAGCACCGATGTGCTGGGTGATTCCACCGTGCTCGCCGGCCACAACATTGGAGTTGCGGATGGCGTCAAGCAGGCGCGTCTTACCGTGGTCAACGTGACCCATGACGGTGACAACCGGCGGGCGGGCCTCAAGGACATCGTCACCCTCGGCGTCAAGCTCGTCCTGGATGTTGATGTCGAACTGGTCAAGCAGCTCGCGCTCTTCGTCTTCCGGCGAAACAACCTGGAGCTTGTAGCCAAGTTCGGCACCAAGCAGTCCAAAGGTGTCTTCGTCGAGGGACTGCGTAGCCGTTGCCATCTCACCGAGGTGGAACAGAACGGTCACAAGCGACGCGGGGTTAGCATCGATCTTCTCTGCAAAGTCCGTGATGGAGGAACCACGGCGCAAACGGATGATGGTCTCGCCATCGCCGCGGGGTACGGACACGCCGCCCAGCGACGGAGCACTCATCTGCTCCAGTTCCTGGCGCTTTGCACGCTTCGACTTGCGCTGCTTGCCACGACCGGCGCCGCCCTTGCCGAAGGCACCCTGGGTACCACCGCGACCGCGGCCACCCTTGCCAAAGCCACCGCCGGCGGGAGCGCCGCCACCGGTACCTGCACCTGGTGCGCCACCGGGCCGACCCGGTCCGCCACCCGGACGGCCTGCGCCACCGGGACGACCAGCGCCACCGGGAGCCGGACGCTCAGTGCGGTTGGGCATCATGCCCGGAGTAGGCCGGTTTCCACCGGGGCCACCAGCCGGACGCGGAGCACCACCGGGACGGGGTGCACCGGGACGCGGAGCACCCGGACGGGGACCACCACTGCCTGCTGCGGGACGGGGACCACCGGCACCTGCTGCGGGACGGGGACCACCGGGGCGTTCGCCATCGTTGCGGCCACCTGCACGGGGCATGCCCTGCGAGGTCGCAAACGGGTTGTTGCCCGGACGCGGCGGACGTTCGCCGTCGCCACCACGGCCGCGGGGCATGCCCTGGGACGTGGCGAAGGGGTTGTTGCCCGGACGGGGACCGCCGGGACGCGGGGCCTGGCCACCTTGGCGGGACGGAGCCGGAGTCTCTGCCTTGGGAGCAGGCCGGGCACCGGGCTTTGCCGAGAACGGCGTGGACGCAGCCGGAGCCGAGGGCGCTGCCGGGGCAGGCGCCGCAGGAGCAGGTGCAGCGGGGGCAGGTGCCGCCGCGGCGGGTGCTGCCGGAGCCGGAGCCTTGGGTGCTGCGGGGCCCGGAGCCGGAGCGGCCGGACGGGATGTTGCGGGAGCAGCCGGAGCCTTGGGGGCGGCTGCAGGTGCGGGGGCAGCTGCCTTGGCAGCGCCTGCACCGGGGTAGGCGTCGCGAAGCTTCTTCACGACGGGGGCCTCAATGGTGGAAGAGGCGGAGCGAACGAATTCGCCCAATTCCTGCAGTTTTGTTACTGCATCTTTGGAAGTAATACCGAGCTCTTTGGCGAGCTCATGTACGCGGACCTTGGCCACATTTCTCCTGTCTCGGTCCGCACCGAGCCAGGCACGAACCGTCTACTTCTTACTGCGGGCCCCTGCCGCTAGCGCGACTGAAAGGCCCATTGCAGAGCGCAACAAAGTTGTCATCGTTACGCACTCATCGCTGGGAACTCATCGGGTTTCCATCAGTTTTCTGACCCGCTTTCAGGTTTGGACGGTTTTCCTGTGGCAGCCGGGGCCTCCACAAGTGGCGCGCCTGACATGAAGTAGCTTTCGACGGCGCCTGTTTCAGTAGCGCCCGCAAGGGCCCTTCCGAAAGCACGCCGCTTGATTGCCAATGCCAAGCACTTTTCGCTGGGATGCAGCCACGCACCCCTGCCGGCCATCCGGCGTCGAACATCGACAAGGACAGTGGACGAACCACCACCTTGGGCGACCAGCCGGACAAGCTCGGACCGGGAGCCTTGCTTCCGGCATCCGATGCACGTACGAACAGGGCCGTGGCCGGGTTCAAGCAGTTCAGCCACGACGTGTCCTTACCTGCCTCTGCAAACTTGCGCTGACGGCCGAGACTGCACATGCAGATAAGGCACGTCAAAGCGCGCGGATACCGGACGTAAGCCCGGTTCCATCTATTCTAGCCCCCCGGCCCCGGACAGCCGAAACCGGCCGCACCGCCAGCGCGGCGCGGCGCGGACGGCAAGGCCGCTGGAACGATCGCTAGTCGACCTTGGCCGGGGCGGCGTCGGACACGATATCAATCCGCCATCCGGTCAGCTTCGCAGCGAGCCGTGCGTTCTGGCCTTCCTTGCCAATGGCCAAGGAGAGCTGGTAGTCCGGCACTACTACGCGGGCCGAGCGCGTTGCCTCGTCCGTGATAGTGACCGAATTCACCCGGGACGGTGACAAGGAGTTGGCGATGAAGGTCGCAGGATCCTCGCTGAAGTCCACGATGTCGATCTTTTCGTCATTGAGCTCAGTCATGACTGCACGGACACGGGAGCCCATTTCGCCGATGCAGGCGCCCTTGGCGTTGACACCCGGGGTATTGGCTTTAACCGCAATCTTGGTGCGGTGGCCGGCTTCCCTGGCAAGTGCAACAATCTCGACTGAACGATCCGCGATTTCCGGAACTTCCATTTCGAACAACTTACGGACCAGGCCCGGGTGCGAACGCGACAACGTAATGGACGGGCCCTTCGCCCCACGGTGGACATCCACCACGAAGGCACGAAGCCTGCTGCCGTGGATGTACTTCTCGCCAGGGACCTGCTCCGGTGGCGGCAACAGGGCCTCCACCGATCCGAGGTTCACCTGGATCATGTGCGGGTTGTTGCCCTGCTGGATCATGCCGGCGACGAGTTCGCCTTCGCGACCCTTGAATTCGCCCAAGACGTTATCGTCCTCAACGTCACGAAGACGCTGCAGGATGATCTGGCGTGCCGTGCTCGCAGCGATGCGGCCGAAACCGGCCGGGGTGTCCTCGAACTCCCCGATGGCCTCGCCGTCGTCGTCGATCTCCGTTGCCCAGATGGTCACGTGGCCGCTCTTGCGGTCCAGTTCGGCGCGGGCCTTCTCGAAGGCACCGGGCGTCTTGTGGTAGGCCACCAGGAGCGCTTGCTCGATGGTGGGAATCAAGAGGTCCAGCGGGATTTCACGCTCACGCTCCAGGAGTCTCAGTGCGCTCATGTCAATATCCATTAGGCCTCCTCGGAAGGTCCATTGTGTTCGTCTGCCAGCCCGGCCTCGTGGAGGTGGCTGAATTCAATCTCGACTTTTCCGTGGCGGATCCTGTCGAAAGGAATAGTGATGGGGTCGCCCTGTTTGGGCTTCATGCCCTTCTTGACCTCGTGCTCCGGAATGAGCGTCACGCCGGCGTCATCTACTGACGCAATCCGGCCAAGGACGTTCTCACCCTGGATGACGTTGACCCTGACCATGCGGCCGCGGGCCCTGTGCCAGTGGCGTGGTTCCGTTAGCGGACGGCCTACTCCCGGCGAAGAAACTTCGAGGTCGTAGGGACGGCCGTCATCGTGGGGATCGTTGTCCAGAATATCGGACAACGCACGCGAGACATCTGCGATGGCGTCAAGGCTGACGCCTCCGGTCTCCTCCTGCGGAAGATCCACGACGACGTGGACCGTGCGGTGTGAACCGGCGACGTGGATGGAAACATCCTCGAGGTAGAGCCTGTTGGCAAGGACTGCCGGTTCGAGCAGCGCCTTTAGCCTGCGCTCTTCCGGGTTGTGGATGGTGGCCGTTGAATCCGACTCAGTACGGTCTGTTGAAGTCGTGGCTTCCGAGTCACTCACGTTGCCCGCCGCCTCCCGATAGATGTTGTTGTGACTACTAGCCTAACGATTTTCGGCAGCACATGGTGCACGGTCTTTCCCTTGTCTGCCCGTCCACATGACACCATGGTGTGTTGTGGACGAGCAGACAAGGGAAAAACGACAATCTCCAGCTTGGGGTCGGCTCCTTCTTATTTCCGTGGTTGCGCTGCTCGTTGCTGGCACGGGAATCCTACTTCTACCGCGGGATTCCGGGACTCCTCCTGAAGTTTCGTTCTCCGAATCTGCCCTCGCCTCCGCTTTCGCCGATACCAAGAGCCTGCAGGAATCGGCTGCTGGATTGATGGCAGCCGCAGGATCCGGTTCCCAAACGGCCGCACTGGACGATGCTGTGACATTGCTGACAACACAGTCCAGGGCCCTCCTTCCACCTTCGGCCGCAGCCAGCGCCATGGTCGGTACTGCTGATCCGGCTGACTCCTCCGCAACCTCGACGGCAAGCGATAAAGATGGCACGGCCGCGAAGGCAACGCCTACTTCGGTCGTGGCTGGCCTGACCGCCAGCGGCCGCCAACGGCTGGACGACGCCCGCGAGGCCGACGGCGGGACCGCCCGGTTGCTCGCCGCCGTCGGATCCGCCCAACTTCTCCAGGGCGAAAAACTGGCTGCGGTGTGGCAGGTGCCGGTACCGTCGCCGACGTCGAGCGGTAACCCGCCTGCCACAACATCTGCTGTGCACCAGTGCCCTTCCGTCAGCCCCACCCCGGATGCAACCGCTGCCACTACTGATGCGGCTCTTGCGGCCACTGTCCGCTCCGAACAGGAAGCCGTCTACATCTATCAGGTGACGCTGAAGCGCTTGGACGCTGGCGCAACTGCCCAAGCCGCCAAGGACCTTGCAGTGCACGAGCGTCTGCTTCAACAAGCCGAAGCCCTGACCCGCCGTAATTGTGGCGACGTCCCTACGCGGGAGGCCGGATACAGGCTGCCTGCGCAGTTCGCTGAAGACCCGGCTGCGGGCTTGGGGGCTCTGGAAACGGACTCTCTGGAGGGATTTGGCGACCTCATCGCGCTTTCGACAGGAGAGACCCGGGCCTGGGCTGCCAGTAGCCTGCTGGCCGCCGTCCGCAGGAGCTTGGATTGGGGTGCCACGCTTGCCGCCTTGCCGGGGTTGGAGCTCGACGTCGATGACTTGCCTCCCCTGCCGACGCCCACCCGCAGTGAGTAAAAGGGGCGGATGGGATAGGCGAGCCTAGCCATGCTGGTCAAGGCGGCCCGCCAGTGCTTGGCTTGAAGCATGGCTTCCGCAGAAACTGCCACCACACACGAGAACGAACCGCACCGTGATGACCTTGCCCACCGGCTGAACTGGCTGCGCGCCGGAGTTCTGGGTGCGAACGACGGCATCGTCTCCGTCGCCGCAATCGTCGTCGGCGTGGCCGGTGCCACCACCAACACCGGCAGTATCCTTGCTGCCGGCACGGCTGGCCTGGTGGGCGGAGCCATTTCCATGGCGCTGGGCGAATATGTATCCGTCAGCAGCCAGAGCGACACGCAGAAGTCGCTCATCGAGAAGGAACGCCGGGAACTCGCCGAGCAGCCGAAGGAAGAACTCGAAGAGCTCGCCGCGATCTACCAGGCGAAGGGGCTCACCGCGCCTACCGCTCGGACAGTGGCGGAAGAACTGACGAAGCATGATGCCCTTGCCGCCCACCTGTCCGCCGAGCTCAATATCCACGAAGACGACATTGTCAGTCCTTGGAACGCCGCCCTTGCATCGGCAGTGGCGTTTACCCTGGGCGCCGTGCTTCCCATGCTGGCCATCCTGCTCCCTCCCCCCGCAATGCGCGTTCCACTGACGTTCGTTGCCGTCCTGCTGGCTCTCGCGATCACGGGAGCCGTGGGGGCTTGGATTGGCGGGGCGCCCAGGTTCCGCGCTGCAGCCCGGGTGGTGTTGGGCGGAGCCTTGGCGCTTGCAGCCACGTTCTCGATCGGAACCCTCTTGGGCGCCAGCGGCGTTTTCTGAGGGTAGTACCGCCGGGCAGAGCTAGGCTGATGGCGTGACCCTTCACGCCATGATTCCGATTCCGGGCGACCTGCACGCCCGATACAACCGCGATTCTGCGGGGCGGGACTGGCTGGCGAGCCTTCCGGGGCTTATCCGTGAGGCTTTGGACCGTTGGCAGTTGTCCGTGGACCTCCTGCCCGGTGAAGAGCCGTGGAACGGACACGGAGCCTTGGTTGTGCCCGTTCTCCAGCACGGCAGGCAGGCTGCGCTGAAGATCGCATATCCGCATGAGGAAGCACTTGTAGAGCGCCATGCTCTGGCCCTGTGGGGTGGCCGCGGAGCTGTCCGGCTCCTGGCTGCCGACGCCGCCAGTTGTTCCATGCTGCTGGAACGCCTTGACGCGTCCCGTTGGCTCCAGGATGCTCCCATGGATGAAGCCCGGCAGGTCTGGGGCGAGATCATGCGCGAGCTTTCAATTGCCCCGGATGATCGTCCCGAGTGGCGGGGATTCGACCACATCGCTGCCACGGCCGAGCGCTGGAGCGACGAAATGCCTTCGGAGTGGGAGCGGCAGGACCGCCCCTTCCCGCGATGGTTATTGGAGGCCGCGCTGGAAGTGTGCCAAACCCGCGGTGCTGTTGGCCGCCGATCCGGCAGGGACGTCCTGGTGCATACCGATCTCCACTTCATGAACATCCTCGCTGCCTTGGGCGCGGACCGCCGCAACTACCTGGCCATCGATCCCCAGCCGCAGATCGGTGAGGCCGAATTTGCGGTGGCACCTGTTCTGTGGAACCGGATCAAGGATTTGTCAGATCGCGATCCGGCGGCTGCCCTGCGGGAGCGATGCCGGGACTTCAGCCTCGCCGCCGGCCTTGATCCGGAGGTCGCGCGACAGTGGAGCATTGCCCGCGAAGTGAATAATGCCCTGTGGTCCGCGGGAAAGCGGGGACACGAAGGCGATCTGGCCCGTTCCCTGTGGGTGGCCAGCTCACTGGCGGGCAGGACGCTCGAAGGACTTCCAACAGCAAAGGATTTGCCGGAGCCCGGGGACGCGGTCAGCTGACGTTGTCGTTCCAGACGTCCACGCCGAGCTTGATGATCAGTGCAGCGACGACGATCAGGAACACGATCCGTACAAAGCTGCTCCCCCTGGCTACGGCTGTCCGGGCACCAAGGTACCCGCCCGCCATGTTCGCCAGCCCCAGCACCAGGCCCACTCCCCACAACAAGGAGCCGTGGGGGAGGAAGAAAATGAGGGCACCGGCGTTGGTGGCCATGTTGACGATCTTGGCCTTTGCACTGGCTTCAAGGAAGGCGTAGCCCATGGCCGAGACCAAGGCGATCACGAGGAATGATCCTGTACCGGGCCCGATCAGGCCATCGTAGAAACCGATCACGGCACCGATCAGGCAGGCCACCACATAGTGCTTGTGCCCATCGTGCCGAAGAGCCGTCAGCTCACCTGCGCTGGGGCGGAGTGCCGTGAAGATCGCGACGGCGATCAGCGCCAGGACGATGATGGGCTTGAAGACGCTGGCCGGCAGGGAGGCAGCGAGGATGGCACCGCCAAAGCTCCCCGCCAGCGCAATCACCGCCATGGGTATTGCCGTCTTGAGGTCCGGTCCCACTCGCCGGTAATAGGTTGTGGCACTGGTGGTGGTGCCGAAGATGGAACCCATCTTGTTCGTGGCCAGGGCCTGGACGGGCGTGATTCCAGGCACCAGCAGCAGTGCGGGGAGCTGGATCAGCCCCCCGCCTCCTACTACCGCGTCAACCCAGCCGGCTGCGAATCCAGCCACCACAATCAGGATGATGGTGGTGAGCTGGATTGTCTCGAAGCCGGAAATCACCGGTTACGAACTGCGTTGACCACGTAATCCACGGCCTTTTCCACCGAGATGTTCTCGGCTTCACCGCTGCGACGGTCCTTGATCTCCACAACGCCGTCCACGAGCCCACGGCCGACGGCCAGGATAGTGGGCACGCCGACGAGCTCGGCATCCCCAAACTTGACGCCGGGAGAAACCTTGGGCCGGTCATCAAAGATGACGTCGAGGCCTGCAGCCTCGAGTTCCGCCGATAGCTTCTCTGCAGCTTCGAAAATTTCGTCACCGCGGCCCACAGCCACAACGTGGACGTCGGCAGGGGCCACCGTCCGTGGCCACACGAGGCCGCGGTCGTCATGGTTGGCCTCGGCAAGGGCTGCGACGGCACGGGTGACACCAACACCGTAGGAGCCCATGGTGACAACAACCTGCTTGCCGTTCTGGTCCAGTACCTTCAGGTCCAGCGCCTCGGCGTACTTGCGTCCGAGCTGGAAGATGTGGCCCATTTCGATGCCACGGGCAGTTTCAAGCGGTCCGGAGCCGTCGGGCGCCGGATCCCCTGCCCGGACGTCGGTGCATTCGATGACGCCATCCCAGGTGAAGTCGCGGCCCGCTACCAGCCCGAAGACGTGCTTGCCATCAATGTTGGCGCCCGTCACCCAGGTTGTGCCGGAGACGACGCGGGGATCCACGAGGAACAGCAGCTTGGAAGATCCTTCCAGGCCCAGCACGGCTTCCTCCAGGGACAAACCAGGCCCGATGTAGCCCTTGACCAACCATGGCAGCTTCTTGAGGTCTTCCTCGTTGGCTGCCTCCAGGCCGATCTCGCCGGCAATGGGAAGGAACGATCCAATGTTCGCTTCCACCCGTTTGAGATCCACGGCACGGTCACCCGGAACGCCGAGGACGACGATCTGGCGTTCGCCGGTGGGGAGAGTCACGGCGAGCACGACGTTCTTCAACGTGTCGGCGGCAGTCCAGGCGCCGCCGTCGGCCTCGCCGCGGGGTGCGAGCTGGTTGGCTGCGTCAACCAGAGTCTCGATGGTCGGTGTGTTCGGTGTGTCCAGAACCTGCGCTGCTGGTGCGTCCGTGAAATCAATATCCTCAGGGACAACCGTGGTGACGGCCTCGACGTTGGCGTAATAGCCGCCGGCCGAGCGCACAAAGGTGTCCTCCCCGATCTCCGTGGGGAAGAGGAATTCTTCGCTCTTGGAGCCGCCCATGGCGCCTGCGGTGGCAGCAACCGGAATGACTTCCAGGCCCAGGCGTTCGAAGATCTTCAGATAAGCAGCGCGGTGGGCGGCGTAGCTCGCGTCCAGGCCGGCGTCGTCAACGTCGAACGAGTAGGAGTCCTTCATAATGAACTCGCGGCCACGGAGGAGGCCTGCACGGGGGCGCGCTTCATCGCGGTACTTGTTCTGGATCTGGTACAGGCTCAACGGCAGGTCCTTGTACGAGGAGTACAGGTCCTTGACCAGGAGGGTAAACATTTCCTCATGCGTGGGAGCCAGGAGGTAATCGGCACCCTTGCGGTCCTGAAGCCTGAACAGGCCCTCTCCGTACTCGGTCCAGCGGTTGGTGGCCTCGTAGGGTTCCCGCGGCAGCAGGGCCGGGAAGTGGACTTCCTGTGCGCCAATGGCGGACATTTCCTGCCGGATGATTTCCTCCACCTTGCGCAGGACGCTAAGTCCCAGTGGCAGCCATGTGTAAATGCCAGGCGCGGCACGGCGGATGTAACCGGCCCGGACCAAGAGCTTGTGGCTGGCGACCTCGGCGTCGACGGGATCTTCGCGCAGGGTGCGAAGGAACAACTGGGAAAGGCGAAGGACCACGGGTACGTATCCGTTTCTATGGCAGGTGTGGCAAAAACAACTGTCTACTAATCTACCGGCTGCCAGCGGGCGGCTCCGCACAGAGAAGAGCCACGCCGTCGCGTCTGGAAGCCCCTGGCCAAAGATCGGCTGGTCATCCTGCGATGGCGTGGCTCAGCGGCCGGCCGGCCGCAGACTCTGTCCGGGGACTAGTCCCCCGTTCCCTCCAGCGGAACGGGATCGCCTGCGACTGGGAAGCATTGGTGACTGCCGAGCTCACGGATGATGCGGCTGCCAAAGGCAGCCTTCAAGGTCTTTGCCATGATTCCCCCTGTAACCACCCGTGCCCCATCGACACGGCTTGGGAAAAACCTATGTGATAGCGGACACGTTTTCAAGGATTTCGATGGCAAAGGCCTATTGACCGCACCTTTGGCCAGACTTAGCGTTAATTCATCACTTGGTGAATTACTCGGGGTTACCGGAGGCAGCCATGTCAGAAGCAGCAATAGAAGCCACAGGCCTGCACATCTCGCGGGGCAGGACAAGGATCCTGCGGGGCCTGGATTTCGCTGTGGCCAGCGGGCGCATCACGGGGCTTCTCGGCCCGTCAGGAAGCGGCAAGACAACACTCATGCGCGGCATAGTGGGGGTCCAGCGGATCACTCGTGGATCCATTAGCGTCCTCGGCCGTCAAGCAGGCAGCGCACCCTTAAGGCACGACGTCGGGTACGTCACCCAAGGTGCCAGCGTCTACTCGGACCTCAGCGTCGAAGCCAACGTCAAGTACTTCGGAGCCATGCACAAGGCATCGGCGACGGACGTGGCGGAGTCGATTGCCGCCGTCGGGCTCGAATCGTTTGCCAAGCAGAAAGCCGGGAACCTCTCGGGTGGGGAGTTCAGCCGCCTGTCCCTGGCATGCGCGCTGGTGGCACACCCTAAGCTGCTGGTCCTGGACGAACCGACAGTGGGTTTGGATCCGGTACTGCGTGCGGAGTTATGGGAGCGGTTCGTTGACATGGCCGCTGGCGGAACAACGCTCTTGGTTTCCAGTCATGTGATGGAAGAAGCGTCGCATTGTTCCTCGCTGCTGCTTCTGCGGGACGGTCTGCTGCTGGCACAGCTCACACCCGCCGAGCTCGCGGAGCGGGGACGCAGCAACGACCTTGAGCGGGCGTTCCTGAACATGATCAAAGACGCCGAACGCGGCCCGGACAGCGGACACCCAGCAAAGAAAAGCGAGGTGGCATCATGAATCTCCGGATGACCTTTGCCACCACCGCCCGGGTCCTGGATCAACTGCGGCACGATCACCGCAGTGTGGCGCTCATTATGGTGGTCCCTGCGCTGCTGCTCACCGCCGTCTATTATCTTTTCGAAAACGAAACACTGCCCCCGGGTTTTCCTCGCACTTTCGACCGCGTTGGCTTGATGATGCTGGCGATCTTCCCGTTCGTCGTAATGTTTCTGGTCACGTCCATCACCATGCTGCGGGAACGAACCTCCGGGACCTTGGAGCGGCTCCTCACCACACCCATCCATAAAGCGGACCTCTTGTTCGGCTACGCCATTGCCTTCTCCATCATGGCCGCGCTGCAGTCCCTGGTGGCGACGGCAGTTGCATATTGGATCTTCAATCTCGACATCAAGGGCAGTCCCGGGTTCGTCGTGATGATCGCGGTCATCAACGCTGTCCTTGGAGTGGCCCTGGGGCTGCTGTGTTCAGCCTTTGCACGCACCGAGTTTCAAGCCGTCCAGTTCATGCCGGTAGTGGTGGTGCCACAGATCCTGCTCTGCGGACTCTTCGTGGCCCGTGAGCAGATGAACGACGTCCTCGAGGCCATCTCCGGCGTCCTTCCCCTGACGTTTTCTGTTGATGCCCTTCAGGAGATCGCAGGAAACGTCGATGCAACTGAAACCCTGTGGCAGGACACCTTGGTGATGGGCGGAATAGTGGTGGGAGTCCTTGTCCTTGCCTCTTTGACGCTGAGGCGGCAGACCTCATGAGCCTGGAACCGCTGCGCCGCGGCCGTCGAAGCGGGAGCGACCATTCGCGCGAAGCCATTCTGGTGGCGGCCCGGAAGTTGTTCGCAGAGCAAGGGTTCGATGGCACGAGCCTTCGGCAAGTGGCGCGGGAAGCCTCGGTGGATCCGGCCATGGTGCATCACTTCTTCAAAGGCAAAGACGAATTGTTCGCCTCCAGCGTAGAGTTGCCTGCCGACCCTGACGAGGTCCTGGCAGGCGTTGAAACCCTGGAACCGGAAGCGAGGGCAGAAGCACTTGTCCGTGCCGTAGTCCGGTTGTGGGAGAGCCCGGCGCAACCCGGCTTGGTTGCATTCGTCCGGGGAACCATCGGATCCAAGGCCAAAACAGCACTGCTGCGGGAGACCGTGAGCCGGACCATCCTGTCCCGGGTCATGGTGGGCGTGCAAGGTCCTGCTGAGGAAGTCCGCCTGCGTGGCAATCTGGTGGCGACACAAGTGGTGGGACTGATGCTGCTCCGCTATGTGATCCGACTCGAACCTCTGGCGAGTGCTGATCAGGAAGAAGTAGTGAGCCTGGTGGCACCCACCATCCAGCGGTATCTGACCGGGAACCTGGACTCCCCCAAGTAAGTGCCTGCTAGAACAAAACCGTTGCGAACGTACCGACCTGCTCGAAGCCGACTCTTTCATAAGTGGCACGCGCTTTGGCGTTGTAGTCATTGACGTACAGGCTCGTTACGGGCGCAAAGGTGCGTGAGAGATTTACGACGGCGGCCATGTAGCCAGCACTCTGGTGGTGTCCACGCATCTCCGGATTCATCCATACGCCCTGGACCTGCGTGACGTCCTGGGTAACTGCACCCAACTCTGCCTTGAAAACAACGGTCCCGGCAGCGTCGATGTGGACCAGGGAATGACCTTGGCGGATGAGCCCCGCAACACGCCTGCTGTAGAAGTCCTGGCCGCCCAGGAACGGCGAGTAGCCAACTTCTTCTTCGAACATTGCGGCGCATGCGGGCAGAATGCGTTCGAAGTCCGTCATCGTGCCGAAGGTCAGCAACGGATTGGCTTCGATGGCCGGACCACCGGAAATAGTCAAAAGGGGCTGCCTGGAACGGACTTCGTGCGCGAAGTGTCCCAACTGCTCAAAACGGGAGTAGAGCGCCAGCACTGTTTCGGCCGGTCCGAAGATGGAGGCGTACCGCCTGCCGGATTGGTGGGCCGCCGTAGCCACATATCCGGTGAGCCCTGGGTCCAGCTGCACCGGGACCAGATTGGCCCCCGCCCAACAGGCTCCAAGGAGGGTGTCGTCGTCGAACACGCCAAAGACGCTGGCGCCTCCGCTGGTGGGCGCTGCCGTTCCTACGCTGTCCAGATGCGCCAGGATGAAGACGTTGGCAACGGGATCTTCGCTGGCAAGCGCGCGAAGGGCCAAGGTGTCGGCACTGCCGAGCACCCTGACCCCCAGGCCTGTCTCGTTACGAGACGCTAACCACGGGGCTACCCTTGACAGCATCTTCGCCATCGGCCTCCCCCATCTCTTCAGCGATACGCATGGCCTCTTCGATCAGTGTCTCAACAATTTCGCTTTCAGGCACTGTCTTGATGACTTCGCCCTTCACGAAAATCTGGCCTTTGCCGTTTCCGGAGGCCACACCGAGGTCTGCTTCACGGGCTTCGCCCGGGCCGTTGACTACACAACCCATGACGGCCACGCGGAGGGGGATTTCCATCCCCTCAAGGCCAGCGGTCACTTGCTCAGCCAAGGTGTACACGTCCACCTGGGCACGCCCACAAGACGGGCAGGACACAATCTCAAGCTTGCGCGGGCGCAGGTTCAATGACTGCAGGATCTGGTTGCCAACCTTGATTTCCTCCACGGGCGGCGCCGAGAGGGAAACGCGGATAGTGTCACCGATGCCGCGGGACAGCAGTGCCCCGAAAGCGGTTGCAGACTTGATGGTCCCTTGGAAGGCCGGACCGGCCTCGGTCACGCCAAGGTGCAGGGGCCAGTCGCCCTTCTCGGCGAGCATCTCGTAGGCAGCCACCATGATGACGGGGTCGTTGTGCTTTACAGAGATCTTGAAGTCGTGGAAACCGTGCTCTTCGAAGAGCGAGGCCTCCCAGACAGCCGACTCCACCAGTGCTTCAGGAGTGGCCTTGCCGTACTTCTTCATGATGCCCGGCTCCAGGGAACCAGCGTTGACGCCAATCCGGATGGACGTGCCGTGGTCCTTCGCGGCTGCCGCGATTTCCTTGACCTGGTCATCGAACTTCCGGATATTGCCGGGGTTCACTCGGACCGCTGCACATCCCGCTTCAATAGCCGCGAAAACGTACTTCGGCTGGAAGTGGATATCGGCGATCACGGGAATCTGGGATTTGCGGGCAATGATCGGCAACGCCTCGGCGTCGTCGGCTGACGGACAGGCAACGCGGACGATGTCGCAGCCCGAAGCCGTCAGTTCAGCGATCTGTTGAAGCGTGGCGTTGATATCCGTGGTGGGCGTCGTAGTCATGGACTGCACGCTGATGGGTGAATCGGAGCCAACGCCAACAGACCCCACCTTGATCTGCCGCGTCTTACGGCGCGGGGCAAGGACGGGGGGTGGGGCGGCTGGCATTCCCAGGCTGACCGAGGTCACGTGGACTCCTTGGGTTTGGGGTGGATCGTTGTGGTGGAGGACGCCTGGGCTAGGACGCGTGGGCAGCCAGGACGCCGATGATGGGGTCCCATCCAGTGGTGCGGATGCCAGCTATGACTCCGGCTTCGGCAAACGGATCCTGCTTCAGGAGGTCATTGAGTTCGGCTTCATCTGCTGACTTGAAGATGAGCAGAGCGCCGGCACCGTCACCGTAGGGTCCACTCGCAAGCAGCGTGCCATCCTCTGCGAGGTCGCCCAGCCAGGCCCGGTGCGCCGGGCGGGCTTCGTCGCGGAGGGCGCCGGATTCGGCGACGTATACATACTCAACAGCGAAAACAGTCATGAAACTAGCCTATCCCGCCGCGTCCGATGATCCGCCATCCATTCCAGCTCACGCTGCCGGCTCCAGCTCACCCTGGGGGCCCGGTGCGGGAATCTCAGCCAAAGATGTTCACCGGCTTGACGATGTCCGCGTAGATCAACAGCGCGCCCATGGCCATCAGCAGCGCGGCCACCACATACGTGGCAGGAAGGAGCTTTGCGATATCAAAAGCACCCGGATCCGGCTTTCCCCTCAGCTTGGCCACTTGACGCCGGGCCCCCTCATACAGCGCACCTGCCACGTGGCCGCCGTCGAGAGGCAGCAGGGGTACCAGGTTAAAGATGGCCAGCGCGAAGTTCAGGCCAGCAAGCAGACCTACCAACGTTCCGATTCGTGCTTGGAGCGGTACCTCTTCCATCGCAGCGACTTCGCCGGCCACCCGACCGACGCCAACCACACTGATGGGGCCGTTCGGATCCCGGGGTTCCTCGCTGAAGGCGGCCTTCGCCACACCCACCACGCGGGCAGGCAGGTTAAGGATTACTCCCGAAATCTGCTTGATGTTCTCCCCCGCCATGGGAAGAACCGACGACGCCGGCTGGGGAACCAAGGCGCTCTGCGCGCCGATTCCCAGGAAACCAACCTCCTGGTACTTCAGCACGCCATTGGCGTCCTGCTCCTGGCGTCCATCGGCACCCACAACCGGCCGCGAGGACAAGACTGGGGTAACGGTGGTGGAAACTTCCGAGCCGTTGCGTTCAACGGTGATGGGTACCTCCCTACCCGCCGAGGCCCGGATCCAGCCGGTGAGTTCATCCCAGCTGGTGACGGTTTTGCCGTCGAAAGTCTTGACGGTGTCGTTCGGCTGCAGCCCGGCAGCTGCCGCGGGCGTTGGCTTGCAGTCCGCTGAATCAGGATCCACCGTTTTCCCCGCAGCGACCTGGCACTTTGAGACGTCCGCGATGGTCGTGGTGGCCGTGGCAACGCCAAAACCCATGAGCAGGATGGCAAGGAGAACCAAACCGATCAGCATGTTCATGGCCGGACCGCCGAGCATGATGATGATCTTCTTCCAGACCGGCAGCTTATAAAAGACCCTGCCTTCGTCCCCGGGGCCTACTTCTTCGTGCGCGACGGAACGGGCCTCGCTGGCAAGTGTCTGGAACATACCCGTGCTGGAGGGACGTACCCCACCATCTTCTTTGTTGGGCGGGTACATGCCGATCATGGCCACGTAGCCACCCAACGGAAGGGCCTTGAAACCGTACTCCGTTTCGCCCTTCTTCCTGGACCACAAAGTGGGTCCAAAGCCAATCATGTACTTGGTCACGCGCACTTTGAAGAGCTTGGCGGGGACCAGGTGGCCAACCTCGTGCAAGGCGATGGACACTGCGACGCCAAGGGCGACGAAGACGACTCCGAGGATGAAAAGAAGGACGGGACTCATGCCGACGGGACTGCTTCCATAGGGTTTTCTTTGCTGGGTTTCTTTACTAAACGGCGCTGTTGGCTAAACGATCATGGGTGCGTGTGCGTGCCCAACTCTCAGCATCCAGCACGGACTCCACCGTAAGCTCCGAAGAACCTGAATGTTCGCTGAGGACGGACTCCACCGTGTCCACGATGTCCGTGAAACGGATGCGACCGGCGTGGAAAGCCTCCACGGCTTCCTCGTTGGCCGCGTTGAAGACGGCAGGATAGGTGCTGCCCTGCTTCGCGGCCTCTTTGGCGAGCTCCACTGCCGGAAAGGCAACCGAGTCCAGTGGTTCGAACGTCCAGCTTGTGGCTTGGGTCCAGTCGCATGGCTGGACAGCCTTGGGAACCCTCCCCGGCCAGCCCAGCCCCAGGGCGATGGGAAGCCGCATGTCAGGCGGCGACGCCTGGGCGATGATGGACCCATCCACAAACTGGACCATCGAGTGGACCACCGACTGTGGATGGACCACGACGTCGATCCTGTCCAGGGGTACGTCGAACAGCAGATGTGCCTCGATCACTTCAAGGCCCTTGTTAACGAGGCTCGCCGAGTTGGTGGTGACCATGAGGCCCATATCCCAGGTGGGATGCGCCAGAGCCTCGGCCGGTGTGACATCGTGAAGCTGTTCACGGCTGCGGCCCCGGAAAGGTCCGCCGGACGCCGTGAGAATCAACTTCTCCACCTCCTGCTCAGTACCCGAACGCAGGCACTGGGCGATGGCCGAATGTTCGGAATCGACAGGCACAATCTGGCCGGGGCGGGCAGCTGCTTTCACGAGTGCACCACCGACAATCAGCGACTCTTTATTGGCGAGCGCCAAGGTGGCACCGGATGCCAGCGCGCCCAGGGTTGGCGCCAGGCCAATGGAGCCAGTGATGCCGTTGAGAACGACGTCGCATTCCACTTCGGCGATGCGGGTGGACGCGTCCGGTCCAACGAAGATTTCCGGGGCAAAGTTGCGCAAGCCGCTTCGGGCCGCCGCGGCGTCAATCAGGTTCTGCAATGCTTCTGGATCGCCGTGGGCAATGCCTACGGCCAACGCCCGCGTGTGCACTGCTTGATGGGCAAGCAATTCCAGGTTCCCGCCGCCGGCGCTCAGGGCCACCACTTCGAAAAGGTGCGGGGCGCCGTCGACGACGTCAATCGCCTGTGTGCCGATGGAACCGGTGGACCCGAGGATGACGATCTTGCGCGGCTGCATTGCTTAAGTATCCCAGCAGCCGCAGAAGGGTGCGAACGTAGCACCCGGGTAAGTGGATAACCCTGCTTGACCACTTCTTTCCCGCGCGTAACGTGGAATTGTGGAGTGGCTGGACTGGTTTGACGCGCGGAACTACGAATTCGCCCGGCAGGTATTGCAACGCGGTACTGCCGCCCTTTATCTGGTTGCGTTCCTCTCCACCATGAACCAGTTTCCTGCACTCCTTGGCGAGCACGGCCTGCTTCCCGTCCCGTCATTCCTTGACATAGCGCGCCGCCTCGCCCGGCCCACTCTCTTCCAGTGGCGGTACTCGGATGCCTTGTTGCGCACGGTCTGTTGGGTGGGAATTGCCATGTCCGCCTTGCTGGTGTTGGGCTTACCGCAGCTGGGCCCACCGTGGCTGCCGATGCTGGCGTTCCTCACCCTCTGGTTCCTGTACATGTCGATCGTGAATGTGGGCCAGACGTTCTATGGCTTTGGCTGGGAGATACTGCTGCTGGAGGCTGGTTTCACCGTAGCTTTCCTTGGCTCGGACCAGGTTCCGCCACCCACCACCATCCTGATCCTGGTTGCGTGGCTGGTGTTCCGGCTTGAGTTCGGTGCGGGAATGATCAAAATCAGGGGCGGCCGTGAGTGGCGCGACCTTACGGCGATGTTCTATCACCACGAGACGCAGCCGATGCCCGGACCGCTGAGCCGGCAGGCCCACCTCCTCCCCCGTCCGTTGCACAAAGTGGAAGTGGTGGGAAACCACTTCGCGCAGTTGGTGGTTCCGTTCTTCCTGTTCGCGCCCCAACCGCTGGCAAGTATCGCGGCGGGAATCATCATCGTGACGCAGCTTTGGTTGGTGGGCAGCGGTAATTTTGCCTGGCTGAACTGGATGGCGATCGTTCTCGCCTTCGCGGCAGTGAGCGATCCGGTGGCGCATGCGGTTCTTCCCGTTATCCCGCTCGAGTGGCACACAGGTGCCGAAACTCCGGTGTGGTGGCTCGTCGTCGTACTTGCCGTGACGGTCCTTTTGCTGGTCCTCAGTTACCGCCCCCTCCTGAACCTCTTCTCACGCCAGCAACTAATGAATGCGAGCTTCAACCGCTGGCGCCTGGTCAATGCCTATGGTGCGTTCGGTACTGTGACGAAGCAGCGGATCGAGATCGTCGTTGAAGGCACTATGGCTGAAGAGCCAGATGCATCTGACGAGCACTGGCTGGAGTATGGCTTCAAAGGCAAGCCCGGGGACGTGCGCCGCCTCCCGCGGCAGTGGGCGCCGTATCACCTCAGGCTTGACTGGCTCATGTGGTTCCTGCCGCTGCGGACCGTCCACGAGGGGTGGTTCTACACCTTCCTGGAGAAGCTGTTGGAGGCAGACAGGCCCACTCTTGGGCTGCTTCGCCATGACCCGTTCGACGGCGAACGCCCGCGTTGGGTGCGTGCGCGCAGCTATCTTTACCGTTTCGCCAGCCGTGCGGAGTTCCGTGGCACGGGTGAGCGTTGGGTACGGGTATTACTGTACGACGCCATTCCGCCGGTCTCACTCACGCCTCGACGGCGGCGGCTCCTTTAGCGTTGCCTGACCTGGCCCCGGACGCCCGCACGCCCGGACACGGGCGGTGGCGCTGTGGATTCACGGACCACCAGATGCGTAGCCAGCTCCACCCGGCGGGAGTCGATGTCCTCGCCATGGACCTGGCGGAGGATGAACCGCAGGGCCGAACGGCCCATCTCCTGTAGTGGCTGTGACACGGACGTCAGGGGTGGAACGGATTCTTCCGCTTGGTGTGTGCCGTCAAAACCGACGAGGCTCATGTCCTCCGGAATCCGGATGTCCTGCCTTCGCGCTTCAGCCAGGACACCCAGCGCGATGCTGTCACTTCCAGCGAATATTGCCGTGGGCGGATCCTCAAGTGCCAGCAGGGCCTTCATGCCTCGCACACCGTTCTCGGGCCTGAACGCGCCGGAGGAAACATAGTCGTCGTCCACGGTGATGCCCTCTGCCATGAGGGCCGCCATATAGCCGTGGAGCCGCGCCTGGCTGCATTCCGCCGTGGCCGGTCCGCCTATATAGGCGATCCTGCGGTGTCCCAACCCGAGCAGGTGGGTAGCTGCGGCCTTGCCTCCGGCCCAGTTGCTCGCGCCCACGCTGAAGACGTCTGCCGGTGGCGGGTTGAGGGGGTCCACCACCACGATCGGGATCCGGCGGCGTTGGAAGGCTTCCAACTGTGCGGAGCCAAAGGCGGAAGTGACCACGATCATTCCGCTGCGGCCTTCGTCGATGATGCGTTGAGCCCGCTCCTCGGGTCCCAAAGGTGACGCCGTTTGCCTGCTGGTCACCGAGAGGATGACCTCCATGTCCGAGACCGCCGCATGCTCCATGACCCCGTTGAGGACTTCCACGGAGTAGGCAGAGTTCAGGGAGTCGAAAACCACCTCAACTGACTGCCGGGCCGGAAGGCTTTTGCGTTGGAGCGGCGACTTGTATCCGCTGCGCTGCAAGGCCGCCAGCACGCGCGCCCGGGTTTCCTCGGCCACGTCCTCCCTGCCGTTCACCACTTTGGAAACCGTAGGCGCTGAAACACCCACCTCTTTGGCCACGGCAGCCAGTGTGAGCTTGAGCGGACGTTGCTCGCGTTCCATAATCCCCCTGCTTTCGAAATATTTCGGCTTGCTTCGAGTATGGGGGACGGGGATGGAAAGCTCAAGATTGCTGCAGTTACAGGCCGACAAGAACAAACGCGGCCCCTGACGTGTGATGGAATGCACTTTAGTTTAGACCGTGACCTAAACAGCATTCGCGAAATATTTCGGTATTTTTCGATACGTGGTCACTCCTTTTGGGAGATGGGCACCGCAAGGTGCCCAACGAGGCGACTACACATGGAGAAGCAATGAAGCAGTTCCAATCATCACGGCGTTCTTTTCTGGCTCTAGCGGCAGTTACACCCTTCGCAGTCATGGCAACCAGTGCCTGCGGTACGTCCGGACCGGGCAGCGCGAGCGGAGGAGGCGCCAGCATGTGGTTCCTCTCCGGTGAGCCGAACCAGACCACCATCCAGAAGGCCGTCGATGCTTTTGGTTCGTCGAATCCCGACAACAAGATTGCTGTCACGTACTTCCAGAACGATGCTTACAAGACGAAGATCAAAACTGCGATCGGCGCCGGCCAGGCCCCAACCATCGTTTATGGATGGGGTGGCGGGACGTTGAAGACCTACGCCGAGGCCAACCAGGTGGAGGACCTGACCAGCTGGTTCGAGGCCAACCCGGATCTAAAAAACAAGTTCTTCCCCGCTTCCTTCGGTGCAGCCACCGTCAACGGCAAGATCTACGCCCTCCCCAACCAGTACGTGGCGCCTATCGTCCTGTTCTACAACAAGGAGCTCTTTGAAAAGGCCGGGGTGCAGCCACCCAAGACCTGGGACGACATCATGTCGCTGGTAAAGACCTTCAACGATATGGGCGTTGCCCCGTTCTCCCTGGGCGGTCAATCCCGCTGGACCTCCATGATGTGGCTGGAATACCTGCTGGACCGCATCGGAGGGGCCGACGTATTCAAGGCGATTTTCGAAGGCAAACCCAATGCCTGGATGGATCCGGCCGTGATCGAAACGGGTACCAAGATCCAGGAACTGGTATCCGCCGATGGCTTCATCAAGGGCTTCTCCTCCATTACGGCGGATTCGAAAGCGGATCAAGCGTTGTTGTTCACGGGCAAAGCAGCAATGTTGCTTCAAGGCTCCTGGACGTACGGACCCATGAAGAAGGAAGGCCAAAACTTTGTCCAGGACGGAAAACTGGGCTTCGTCACCTTCCCGACCATCCCGGGAGGCAAGGGAGATCCGAAGAATGGCGTAGGCAACCCCGCCCAGTACATGTCGATTTCAGCCAAGGCCACCGACAAGGAAAAGGAAACGGCTAAGAAGTTCTTCAAGGACGGCATCATGACGGAAACGGTCATCGACGCCTATATCAACTCCGGTTCGGTCCCGATCGTCAACGGAATTGAAGACAAGCTCGCAACGTCCCCGGACAAGGACTTCCTGAACTTCGTCTACGACCTCGCCAAGAATGCCCCGAACTTCCAGCAGTCATGGGATCAAGCCCTGAGTCCCACTGCGGCCGAGGCCCTGCTTAACAACATCGACCAACTCTTCCTGAAGTCGATCACGCCACAGCAGTTCGCCGAGAACATGAATGCCACCCTGGGCAAATGAGCTCAACAACCACTCACAGGGCTGCCACTGCATCGCGGAAAATCGAGCAGACCGGGCAGCAAAAATCTGCCCTTGCATGGCTGACGGTGCCGGCTTTGATCTTCTTCGTGGTGTTCGCACTTGCGCCACTGGTAGGTGTCCTCGTTCTGAGCTTCGCCAACTGGGACGGCATCGGCGCCATCGGAGCAGCCGGTCTGGAGAACTGGTCCTCGGTTCTCAGCGATCCCGGACTGTACAACGCACTGGGCCTGACTTTCCTGATCATGATTGTCTCCTGGCTGGTTCAGACTCCCATCAGCCTTCTCCTGGGAGTCTTCACGGCCGGCACGCAGCGTTACAGGGCTGCCCTGGCGGTGTTGTACTTCCTACCGCTGCTCCTCTCCTCCGCGGCAGTTGCCATCGCGTATAAAGCACTGTTGGACCCTAACTTTGGCCTGGCGGTGGGGCTGGGTTTGCCCTTCCTCGCACAAGACTGGCTGGGCGTCCCACAGTTGGCATTGGGCTTGGTCATCTTTGTGATCGCCTGGCAGTTCGTGCCCTTCCATACGCTCATCTACCAAGGTGGTGTCCGGCAAATCCCCAAGTCCCTGTACGAGGCAGCACAGATCGATGGTGCGGGAATCATTAAGCAGTTCTTCCACATCACGCTTCCGCAGTTGAAATACACCATCATCACCTCGTCCACCCTGATGGTTGTCGGATCGCTGACGTACTTCGACCTCATCTTCGTCCTGACCGGCGGCGGGCCGGGTAACTCCACCCGAATCCTGGCGCTGGACATGTACTTGCGCGGCTTCCGGGCCAACCTGATGGGCCCGGCAAGTGTCATCGCGGTCATCCTCGTCGTCATCGGCCTTGTCCTTGCCCTGTTCCTCCAGCGCCTTGGAGGCAAGGACAAACAGGGCAGCCAATTGGAAGGTTTGTAAGGTGAGCACTGTCCTTCAAAGCGATTCGAAAACCGCTCCGGCCACTCCCCCGGGCCATTCCATCAAGGCCAAGCAGAGCCTCGGTTCACGGGTGAAGCGGCTGAACATTCCCGGAGGCCTTGGCGGTTGGATATGGCTGGCCATCATCATTGTGCCGATCTACTACATCGTCATCACCAGCCTGAAGACGTCCGAAGGGTACTTTGGGCAGAATCCGCTGGCCCTCCCGACGGCACCTACCTTGGAGAACTACCAACTGGTTCTCGAGGCCAACTTCGCTACGTACTTCATGAACAGCGTGATCGTCACGCTAGGCTCCGTGATCCCCACGGTATTGATCTCCTTCATGGCTGCCTTCGCGATTGTTCGTGGCCGCGGCCGTTACCTGAAGTTTGTGAACGGCATGTTCCTCATGGGCTTGGCGATTCCGCTCCAGGCAACCATCATTCCGATCTACCTGATGATCATCCGGCTGAACCTGTACGACAGCCTCCTTGCCATCATGCTTCCCTCCATAGCGTTCGCCATTCCTTTGACGGTCCTGATCCTCTCCAACTTCATCCGCGATGTCCCGAACGAATTGTTCGAGTCAATGCGCCTGGATGGCTGCAGTGATTGGCAAACGATGTGGAGGTTGGCGCTGCCCTTGACCCGTCCGGCGATCGTAACCGTGGCAATTTACAACGGCCTGCATGTCTGGAACGGATTCCTGCTGCCCCTGGTACTCACCCAAAGCCCGGGACTGCGTGTCCTCCCGTTGGGACTGTGGACTTTCCAGGGCGAGTTCAGCGTCAACATCCCCGCCGTGCTTGCCTCCGTCGTCCTGAGCACCCTGCCAATCCTGGTGATTTACGTCCTCGGACGCCGTCAGTTGGTCAGTGGCCTTACCGCAGGCTTCAGCAAGTAGCCGGCTGCTAGCCGAGTGCCAAGTCAGACAAGAAAGGACTTTCA
Source organism: Paenarthrobacter sp. YIM B13468 (assembly GCF_042788025.1). Taxonomy (NCBI): domain Bacteria; kingdom Bacillati; phylum Actinomycetota; class Actinomycetes; order Micrococcales; family Micrococcaceae; genus Paenarthrobacter; species Paenarthrobacter sp. YIM B13468. The sequence continues at coordinate 105,279 of NZ_JBHZPI010000020.1, forward strand.
CATGTCAGAACCGAAACGCCTCCGCGTGGGCATGGTGGGCTATGCCTTCATGGGCGCTGCCCACTCGCACGCCTGGCGGACGGCCCCGCGATTCTTCGACCTCCCCGTGGTACCTGAACTGACTGCCGTCGCCGGCCGCAACCCGGACGGCGTGCGTGCGGCTGCCACGAAGTACGGCTGGGATTCCGTGGAAACCGACTGGCGCCGCCTGATCGAGCGCGATGACATTGACCTCATCGATATCTGCACCCCCGGAAACACGCACGCCGAGATCGCCATCGCCGCCTTGGAAGCGGGCAAGCACGTGCTCTGCGAAAAGCCACTGGCCAATTCAGTGGAAGAGGCAGAGAAAATGACAGCGGTTGCCCAGGCGGCAGCCGAGCGCGGCGTACTCTCCATGTGCGGATTCAGTTACCGCCGCACTCCGGCTTTGGCCTTGGCTAAACGGATGGTGGAGGAAGGGCGCCTGGGCGACATCCGCCATGTCCGGGCGCAATACCTGCAGGACTGGCTCAGTGACGCGGATGCGCCGCTCACGTGGCGCCTGGACAAGTCCAAGTCCGGCTCCGGTTCACTGGGCGATATCGGCGCCCACAGCATCGACGCCGCACAGTGGATCACCGGCTCCACCATCACCGGCGTCTCGGCCCTGCTGGAAACCTTCGTGAAGGAACGCCCCGTGGGCGGTGACTTCGTGGGCCTCGGTGGGCGCGGCGGTTCGGACGCTCCCAAGGGCCCGGTCACCGTGGACGACGCCGCGCTGTTCACCGCTCGGTTTGCCGGAAAGCACGACGACGGTGCTGCCGCCGGCACCGATTCCGGCGCTGTTGCAGGGCCCATCGGCATCTTCGAAGCCACGCGTTTTGCCCTGGGCCGGAAGAACGCAATGCGCCTGGAGCTCAACGGGACCAAGGGCTCGCTGGCTTTCGACTTCGAGGACATGAACTCGCTTCAGTTCTACGATTCTGCGTTGGAACCTGATGCCGGATTCCGCAAGATCATTGTCACCGAACCGTCACACCCGTATACGGGCAATTGGTGGCCCACCGGGCACGGCCTTGGCTACGAGCACGGATTCACCCACCAGGTGGTGGACCTGGTGAATGCCATCGGCGCCGGGGAGCAGCCCTCGCCGTCGTTCGCTGATGCCTTGCAGGTTCAAAAGGTGCTGGCCGCCGTTGAGGCGAGCGCGGGCAACGCGAGCCGCTGGCAGAACGTCTGAGAGGAATCATCATGACCCGACCCATCACCCTTTTTACCGGCCAGTGGGCCGACCTGCCGTTTGAGGAAGTAGCGCGCCTGGCTGGCGAGTGGGGCTTCGACGGCCTGGAGATTGCCTGCTGGGGCGATCATCTGGATCCCCGGCGCATCGTCGAGGACGACTCGTATCTTCAAAGCAGGCTGGACATCCTGGGGAAGCACAGCCTCTCGGTCCACGCGATCGCCAATCACCTCACCGGACAAGCAGTGTGCGATGACCCCATCGATGAACGTCACCGGGACATCCTGGCCCCAGACGTGTGGGGCGACGGCGATCCTGAGGGCGTCCGTCAGCGTGCTGCCGAAGCGATGAAGACCACGGCACGTGCGGCGGCAAGGCTTGGCGTGAAAACCGTCACGGGGTTCACTGGCTCGTCCATCTGGAAGTGCGTTGCGATGTTCCCGCCGGCTTCAGAAGGCATGATCGAGCGCGGCTACCAGGACTTCGCAGACCGTTGGAACCCCATTCTGGATGTCTTTGACGAGGTAGGAGTCCGTTATGCCTTGGAAGTCCATCCTTCGGAGATCGCCTACGACTACTGGACGGCCAAACGCACACTGGACGCGATCGGGCACAGGGACAGTTTTGGCCTGAACTTTGACCCCTCCCACTTCATCTGGCAGGACCTGGACCCGGTGATGTTCCTCCAGGACTTCGCGGACAAGATCTTTCATGTCCATGTGAAGGAGTCCGTGCGCCAACTCAATGGACGCAACGGTCGCCTTGGATCCCACCTGCCCTGGGCGGATCCGCGCCGTGGCTGGGATTTCGTCACCGCAGGCCATGGAGACGTGAACTGGGAACCCATTTTCCGGATGCTCAACTCGATCGGGTATGCCGGACCCACCAGCATCGAATGGGAAGACGCGGGTATGGACCGGCTGATCGGCGCTCCGGAAGCGTTGGACATGGTCCGCCGACTGGCTGCTATCCGGCCCCCGGCAGCAGCTTTCGATGCCGCCTTCGCCGCCCGCTGAACGCGCTTTCGAAGAACCACCAGACTCACCCGGACGTTTACGAATACGAAGGAAAACATGACAACCAAGAGTAAGACCGCACTTGTGGTTCGAGGGGGCTGGGACGGACACCAGCCGGTGGAAGCCACCGAATTGTTCCTCCCCTTCCTCAAAGAGAACGGCTTTGAGGTCAGGGTGGAGGAATCCCCCAAAATCTACGCGGACACTGAATACATGGCCGGAGTGGACCTCATCGTGCAGTGCATGACGATGTCCACCATCGAAAAGGACGAGTTCGAGGGGCTCCGCACGGCGGTCGAAAATGGCACTGGGCTTGCCGGATGGCATGGTGGGATCGCCGATTCCTACCGCAACACCTCGGACTACCTGCACTTGATCGGGGGCCAGTTCGCCTGCCACCCGGGCAAGCACGAGGACGAACGGATCGGCGAACAGTCGGATAACTATGTTCCCTACACGGTGAACATGCTCCCGGCCGCAGCAGAGCACCCCATTACGCAGGGAATCGCCGACTTCGACCTCGTCACCGAGCAGTATTGGGTTCTGGCCGATGACTACATCGATGTCCTGGCGACCACTACGCAGAAAGTCCGCGAATGGGACCCGTGGAACCGTGAGGTCACCTCCCCCGCCATTTGGACCAGGCAATGGGGCAAGGGAAGAATTTTCGTCTCCACTCCGGGCCACCGCGTGGAAATCCTCCAGGACAGCAACGTCCGCACGATCATCGAAAGGGGCATGCTGTGGGCAAGCCGCTAAATGTAGGAATCATTGGCTGCGGCGCCATCATCGCCCAATACCTGGCAAACTTCCGTCGGCTGGATTCCATCAACCTCGTGGCCGTCGCGGACCTCGATCCCGCCCGCGCCCAGGCAGTTGCCGACTCCTACGACGGCGTCCGTGCATTGGGCGTGGATGAGCTGCTTGAGGCGGACGACGTCGAACTTGTCCTCAACCTGACCATTCCGGCAGCGCATGCTGAGATCGCGCTCAAGGCAATCGCGGCGGGCAAGTCCGTTTATGGCGAGAAGCCGTTGGCTGCAACCACGGCCGAGGCCCGGCAAGTACTTGAGGCGGCAGATGCCGCAGGAGTGACTGTGGGATGCGCTCCGGATACTGTCCTCGGCACCGGTATCCAGACCGCCCGAAAAGCGATCGACGACGGCCTGATTGGCGCTCCTGTTTCGGCGACAGCCACGATGGCCACGCCAGGGCATGAACGCTGGCATCCGAATCCGGACTTCTATTACCAGCCCGGTGGCGGGCCGCTGCTGGACATGGGCCCCTACTACGTGTCCGCGCTGGTCACGTTGCTTGGGCCCGTCGTGTCGGTGGTGGGCGCAGCCAGCCATACGCGCAACGAACGCACCATCGGTTCCGGTCCCCGCCAAGGGCAAAAAGTACCGGTGGCTATCGATTCCCACGTTACCGGTGTACTGGTACACGCGTCCGGAGCACTGTCGACGCTGTTCATGAGCTTCGACGCCGTCCAGACAAAGAGTCCCAACATCGAAATCCACGGGGAGAAGGGTTCGCTCGTTGTTCCGGACCCCAACCACTTCGACGGCGATGTGCAGCTGTTCGAGCTAGGCGCCGGGGACTGGAAAACGCTGCCCGTATCCGCTGGCTACGTGGACGCCGGCCGCGGCTTTGGCATCGCTGATCTGTCAGCCACCCCGGTGGGACAAGAGCCCCGCGCCGGCGGCAAACTTGCCTTCCATGCCCTTGAGGTCATGGAGTCTGTGCTGGAATCCGCCAAGACAGGACAGGCCGTAGCTATCCAGAGCACCGTCAAGCGTCCGGACATGGTGGAACTGGCAGAACTTTCGACGCCGGTACGCGCCTAACGTTCCGGCCGCCGCCAAACATCCCGCCCGGCCACAAATCCGGCCCTTGTTCGCTCACCTCACCGTTCTGCGGGGTGTTGGGCGAACGAGGGCCGGATTCGTCGTTAGTGACGAGCGCGGCGCAGTGTTGCCTCGGCGTGTTTGAGGATGGGGCCATCGATCATCTTGCCTTTGAACTGGAAGACGCCCGTTCCGGCCGCGGATGCTGCATCGAGAAGCTCGGCGGCCTCGGTCACGGCTTCCGGCGTGGGTGCGTAGGCTTCCCGAACGGTTGCCACCTGGCTGGGGTGGATGCACGCCTTTGCACCGAAGCCGCTGGCCACCGCGTCAAGGGATTCCACAGACAGGCCCTGGAGATCGGGGATGTTCACGTACACGGAGTCGATGGCTTCCTTGCCGGCCGCTTTGGCTGCAAGCAGCACAGCGGACCGTGCGTGCAGGGCCACGGCCCGGTAGCCGCCGTCGTCGTTCCGGCTGGACAGACCGCCCAGGGAAGCCAGCAGGTCCTCGGCGCCCCACATCAAGGCAACCACGTTGGGTTCCGCGGCGATAGCTGAAGCATTGACGATGCCTGCCGCCGTTTCACAGAGTGCGATCACGCGGTAGCCCTCAAGTGCCCTGAGCTGCGCGGCGCTCTCCGCCTTGGCGAGCATGACAGTGCGGTAGGGCGTGTGCGCCAGGCTGTGCAGGTCCTTTTCGAATTCCGCGGAGCCCACCGGATTGACGCGGATAATCGTCCGGCTCGGGTCCAGCTCAGCAGTGTCTCCTTCGGATCCGAGCTGCGCGAGGATCGCGCCCCGGGCCCGCTGCTTGTCCCCCGGAGCCACGGCATCTTCGAGGTCCAGGATCACGGCGTCCGAGCGCTCCGCCGCCTTGCCGAAGCGTTCCGGCCGATCAGCAGGGCAGAAGAGGAGTGCCGGCCCCATGATGAACGGTGTAACCGCACCGCGGAGGGAAGAGTCGGGAGAAGACATAGAGGGTTCCTTGCTGGTGGAATGCTGACAAGTGCGGAAAACAGCCTAGGACTGTGCGGCGTGTGCTTCCTGGGTCCACATCAAGCAGGTCCGCGTGGCAAGTGCCACCACCACTCCGTCCTGGTTCCTGCCAGTATGTTGCATAGTCACCACACCCTGGCCAGGACGCGAGGACGACAACCGTTTGGCGGTGATCACCGTTTCCGTGTACAGGGTATCCCCGTGATACAGCGGGTGGGGAAAGGTGACATCCGTCAGCCCCAGTTGGGCGATGATGGTGCCCTGCGTCAGCTGGGTCACCGACTGCCCCACCATCGTGGACAAGGTGAACATCGAATTCATCAACCGCTGCCCGAACGGTTGCTGTGAGCTCCAGGCTGCGTCCAAGTGCAGCGCCTGGGTGTTCATGGTCAAGGTAGTGAACAGGACATTGTCCGTCTCCGTCACGGTTCGTCCGGGTTTGTGGGCGTAGATCACGCCCTCTTCAAGCTCATCGAAGTACAGTCCACGCTGCTCAACAACACGCGTCATACGGTGAGTTCCTGGTCCTCTTCGAAGAGTTCGGCCCCGGTGGCAGCCACGACGTCGTCCAAAGTGACGTTGGGGGCCAGCTCGCGAAGGACCAGGCGCGGCTCACCTTCGTCCTTGACGACGTCGATCACGGCGAGGTCGGTGATGATCCGGTCCACGCAGCCTTTGCCCGTGAGGGGCAGGGTGCAGTCCTTGACGATCTTGGGCCTGCCGTTGCGGTCCACATGCTCCATCATGACGATCACCTTCTTTGCGCCGAACACGAGGTCCATGGCCCCACCCATGCCCTTGACCATCTTTCCGGGGATCATCCAGTTGGCAAGATCGCCGTTGGCGGCCACTTCCATGGCACCCAGGACCGCCACATCCACGTGGCCGCCCCGGATCATGCCAAAGGACGAGGCCGAATCGAAGAACGCGGCGCCTGGTTTGATGGTGACAGTTTCCTTGCCGGCGTTGATGAGGTCCGGATCAATCTGGTCCTCGGCCGGATAAGGCCCGACGCCAAGGATGCCGTTCTCGGAATGGAGGATCACTTCAACGCCCGCAGGAATGTAGTTGGGGATCAGGGTGGGCATCCCAATCCCCAGGTTCACGTACTGGCCGTTGGTGAGTTCATGGGCTACCCGCGCAGCAAGTTCGTTGCGGCTCCAGCCTTTGGCTTCGTGATGGTCGACGTCGGCACGTCGGTACTCGTGACGCACGGCTTCGGGACGGGGCGGGATGTCCTGGTACGAGTTGTCGTTCACTGTGCTGCACCTGCCTGCCCGGTCGCCTGGCCAGTCGTCTGGCTCGTGCTCAGAGCCACCGTCCGTTTCTCAATCCGTTTCTCCGTTGTGGGAGCCACCACCACTCTTTGCACGAAAATGCCAGGCGTATGGATGTGTTCCGGGTCCAGCTCGCCGGTTTCCACGAGCTCTTCGACCTCGGCAATCGTTGTCTTGGCGGCCATGGCGCAGAGGGGGTTGAAGTTCATGGCTGTGGCATGGAAAACGAGGTTGCCATGGCGGTCGCCCTTCCACGCATGGACCAGCCCGAAGTCAGGCGTCAGTGATTCTTCCAGTACGTAGTCGGCGTCCTGGAAGGTGCGCACCTCCTTGGGGGCCGAGGCGATCGCAACGTTCCCTTCGGCGTCGTACTTTTGTGGCAAGCCGCCCTCGGAGACCTGCGTTCCCACACCAGCCTTTGTATAAAAGGCGGGAATGCCGGCACCCCCTGCGCGTAGTTTCTCGGCAAGGGTGCCCTGCGGGGTGAGGACCACCTCCAGTTCGCCGGCGAGGTACTGCCTGGCAAACTCCTTGTTTTCACCTACATATGAGCTGATGGTGCGGCGGATCCGTCCATCCTTCAGGAGGATTCCGAGGCCCCAATCGTCCACGCCACAGTTGTTGCTCACGGTCTCCAGGTCGGTCGTGCCCTGGCTGTGGAGCGCGTCGATCAGCGATACGGGGATGCCGCATAAGCCAAAACCACCGACAGCGAGCGAGGCGCCGTCCGGGATGTCCTTCACCGCTTCCGCAGCGCTGGCAACAACCTTGTCAATCATCCTTGATCCTTCCCGTACGGTTACAGACCCAGCTCGCGGGCGATGAGCATCAACTGGACCTCAGTGGTGCCTTCCCCGACTTCAAGAATCTTGGAGTCGCGGTAATGGCGCGCCACTGTGAACTCGTTGATGAAGCCATAGCCACCGAACACCTGGGTGGCGTCCCGTGCGTTGTCCATGGCTGCCTCGCCTGCGACCATCTTAGCGATGGCCGCTTCAGTCTTGAACGGCTTGCCAGCCAGCATTCTCGCTGCTGCATCGTAATAGGCCAAACGAGCCGTATGGGCCCTCGCCTGCATCCTTGCGATCTTGAATTGGATGGCCTGGTACTTGCCGATGTTCTGGCCAAAGGCGCTGCGTTCCTTGGCGTACTTCACCGAAAGGTCCACGCAACCCTGGGCCGCCCCCGTGCCCAAGGCGGCAATGGCAATGCGACCCTCGTCAAGGATCGACAGGAAGTTGGCGTATCCCCTGCCCCGCTGGCCCAGGAGGTTCGCTTCAGGAACCCGGACATTGTCCAAAGTCAGTGGATGCGTGTCCGACGCATTCCAGCCCACCTTGTTGTAGGCCCTCTCAGCCTTGAAGCCCGTGGTTTCGGTGGGCACCAGGATGGTGGATATTTCTTTCCTGGGACTGCCGTCGGAGTTTTCCGTCTTGCCGGTGACAGCAGTGACGGTCACCAAAGTGGTGATGTCCGTGCCGGAGTTCGTGATGAACTCCTTATTGCCGTTGATGACCCATTCCCCGTTGTCTATGTGGGCGTGGGTCTTGGTACCGCCTGCATCGGAACCTGCCTCACGCTCGGTCAACCCGAATCCGGCCAAGGATCGTCCCGATGCCAACTCCGGAAGCCAGCGCTCCTTCTGTTCCTGCGTGCCGAAACGGTACACCGGCATGGCGCCGAGTGACACGCCAGCCTCAAGCGTGATTGCCACGGACTGGTCTACCCGGCCCAACTGCTCCAGAGCCAGCGCCAAGGCGAAGTAGTCTCCGCCCATTCCACCGAACTCCTCCGGGAACGGTAGGCCGAACAGCCCCATTTCCCCCATCTGCTTGACCACTTCATAAGGGAAGCTGTGTTCTTCATCGTGTTTGGCAGATACGGGTGCCACCACTTCGTCGGCGAATTCGCGGACGGAATCACTGAGGTCCTGGTATTCCTCGTTAAGGTCAAAACTGCTCATGGCTGGACTTCCTTGTCTGACGCTGCGGGTTTGTCTGTCTCTGCGCGCCCTTCGAGAGGGTCTGCTGCGTGAATAGTGGCGAGTACCTGGTCGGCTTTGACCAGATCGCCCGGTTTGCTGGTGAGGTGGACGGTTCCGGAAACCGTTGCCACCAATTGGTGCTCCATTTTCATGGCTTCCACCGCCAGGAGCGGCTGCCCCTCTTTGACCACGTCTCCGTTGGCCACTGCCACGGAAACCACAGTTCCGGGCATCGGCGAGCGCACCTCCGGATCTGCAGCACCATCTTCGCGCTGGATGCCTGCGAGCATCCTGTGAAGACGTTCTGCGCGGTTCAGGACTTCCAGGTGGCAGGACCAGCCGTCGTTGCCAAGGTAGATCCCGCGGATCCCGCTCGTCCCGGCCGGTGATAGGCCAACCGCATAGGTGAGGCGACCGCCGTCGATCTCCAGGACGATGCCCTCCCCGGTCCGTTCCACGGCGTTGACTTTGGCCGAACGGCCCGCGTCAGGGCCGCCGTCGATGGTTGCCGAGAAGATGCCGGAGTCCTCAATCAAAGCAACGGTGGAGGTGCCGCCGCCGGGCAGGCCGAACGTGGCACTCCATGCGCCGCGGGCACCCACCCGCCAAGAGTCCGGCGAACTCCAGGCGTTGCTGGCGTTTGCAGCAGCCCCAGGGTTTGCCTTCTTTTCGAACCACAGCGTTAGGGCGGCGGCGATCAACTCGTTGGCGCCTGGGTGCCTGAACTCCATGGACGGCAGCTTGCGTTCGATCAGCCCCGTATCCAGGTGGCCGGCGCGGACGTCAGGATCATTGATCAGCAGCCGGAGATATTCCACGTTCGTGTCCAAGCCCAGGAGGGTGTACCTGCCCAAGGCGGCGTCCAAGGTGTCCAGCGCAGCGGCGCGGTTTTCGCCCCAGGCGATGACCTTGGCCAGCATGGGATCGTAGTCGCCGGTGATCTCAAGGTCCTCGCGCATGGCGGAGTCGATCCTGACGTTCGCATTGGAGCGTTGCTCGCCGAGCACCTTGGGATCCGCCCCGCCATTCTCGGCCAGCGCAACAACGCGTCCCATCGAGGGCATGAAGTTCCGCTCCGGCACTTCCGCATAGACCCGCGCCTCCACGGCGTGGCCTTCAAGAACGACGTCGGACTGGGCAACGGTGAGCAGCTCACCGGCGGCGATGCGCACCTGCCATTCAACGAGGTCTATCCCGGTGACCATTTCGGTGACGGGGTGCTCCACCTGCAAGCGCGTGTTCATCTCCATGAAGAAGAACTCATCGGGATGTTCGTCGGACACCAGGAATTCCACGGTGCCGGCACCGCTGTATTTGACCGAACGTGCTGCGTTGCAGGCTGCTTCTCCAATGCGGGCCCGTTCGGCCGGGCCGTCCGCCAGCGATTCAAAGAGTGCCGAAGGAGCTTCCTCGATCACTTTCTGATGGCGGCGCTGGAGGGAACATTCGCGCTCGCCCAGGTGGATGACGTTGCCGTGGTTATCCGCGAGGACCTGGACCTCGATGTGGCGGGGTGCCTTGATGAGCCGTTCCAGGAACAGCGTGTCATCACCGAACGCCGAAGCTGCCACGCGCCGTGCGGTCTGCAGCGTTGCAGCCATGTCTTCGGGCCGCTCGACGATGTGCATTCCTTTGCCGCCGCCACCTGCCGAGGGCTTGATGAGCAACGGAAAGCCTACCGACGGAGCTGCGTGGATCAGTTCCTGGTCCGTGAGGCCGGGTACTGCAATTCCGGGTACGCACGGGACGTCGTAGGCCATGACGTGGTTTTTGGAACGGATCTTGTCGCCCATGACCTCGATGGCGTCAATGCCCGGCCCGATGAACGTTATCCCGGCCGCGTCAAGGGCTTTGGCGAACTCCACATTCTCTGACAGGAAGCCGTAGCCGGGGTGGACCGCCTCCGCACCGCTGCGGCGGCAGGCATCGATGATGGCGTCGATTTTCAAGTAGCTCTCCGAGGGTGCCGTGCCCCCGATGGCCACTGCGGTATCGGCAAGGGCCACGTGCTGGGCGTGCTTATCCGCGTCCGAATAGACGGCAATGGAGCGGATGCCCATGTCCCTGAGGGTTCGGATCACGCGGCAGGCGATCTCACCGCGGTTGGCAACGAGGACGGCCCTGAACGGACGGGACGCCGCGGCGGCGGCGGCCGATGCTGTGGTGGTTGGCAGAGTCATAGTCACATCCTGAAGAGACCGAAGGAGGTCTCGGGCAGTTGCTGGCGGGAGACGACATCCAAGGCCATGCCCAGGACCCGTCGGGTGTCTGCGGGATCGATGATGCCGTCATCCCAAAGCCGTGCGGTGGAGTAATATGGGCTGCCTTGTTCCTCGTACTGCTGTTTAATGGGAGCCTTGAAGGCCTCTTCTTCCTCGGCTGACCATTCCTGGCCGGCGGCCTCGAACTGGTCCCTTTTGACCGTTGCCAGGACACTGGATGCCTGGTTTCCGCCCATCACTGAAATGCGCGCAGCTGGCCACATCCACAGGAAACGCGGCGAGTAGGCCCGCCCGCACATGGAGTAGTTTCCGGCGCCGAAGGAGCCGCCAATGACAACGGTCAGTTTGGGGACCCTCGCTGTTGCGACCGCTGTGACCATCTTTGCGCCGTTCTTGGCGATGCCGCCTTGCTCGTAGTCTTTGCCCACCATGAAACCTGAGAGGTTCTGCAGGAAGATCAGCGGAATGCCGCGTTGATCGCAGAGTTCGATGAAGTGGGCGCCCTTAAGCGAGGACTCACTGAACAGGACCCCGTTGTTCGCCACGATGCCAACGGGGTGTCCGTGGAGATGGGCAAATCCGGTCACCAGCGTGGTGCCGTAATTTTTCTTGAACTCATGGAATTGGGAACCGTCCACGAGCCGGGCGATTACTTCGCGGACGTCGTACTGGGCGTTGACGTCTGTGGGGACCACGCCATAAATCCCGGAGGGGTCGACGACGGGCGGCAGGACGACGTCGAGCACGTCCCACGCCGGCGTGGCTGGCTTGGGCAACGTGCCAACGATGTCCCGGACGATTTCCAGCGCGTGTTGGTCGTTCTCGGCCAGGTGGTCCGTAACACCGGAAATCCTGGAGTGCACGTCACCACCGCCTAGTTCCTCAGCGGTGACAATCTCACCGATCGCTGCCTTCACCAGGGGCGGCCCCCCGAGGAAGATAGTGCCCTGATTGCGGACGATCACTGTTTCGTCACTCATAGCCGGCACATATGCGCCGCCGGCCGTGCACGAACCCATCACCGAGGCAATTTGCGGAATCTTGGCTGCCGACATGCGCGCTTGGTTGTAGAAGATCCGGCCAAAGTGCTCTTTATCGGGGAAAACCTCATCCTGCTTGGGCAGGAACGCTCCCCCGGAATCCACAAGGTAGATACACGGTAGCTTGTTTTCCAGGGCAATTTCCTGAGCCCTGAGGTGCTTTTTTACGGTCATGGGGTAGTACGTGCCGCCCTTGACCGTGGCGTCGTTGGAAATCACCAGGACGTGCCGGCCATGGACCAACCCAATACCAGCAATCACTCCTGCGCCCGGCGAATCATCGTTGTACATGCCATTGGCGGCCAGGGGCGCTATCTCCAGGAAGGGGCTGCCCTCGTCCAAGAGGTAGTCAATCCGCTCGCGGGGCAGCAGTTTGCCTCGAGCGACGTGACGCTCCCTGGATTTCGCGGGCCCCCCGAGGGCTGCCGCGGCAAGACGTTCCTTCAGTTCCCCCACGAGGGCCAGCTGTGCTTCCTGATTGGCTTCAAAGGTGCCGCTGTCGGGCCCTGCCAAGCTGGCGATTGTCTCCATTGACCACTGTTCCATTCCCGGCCCCAGGCCATTTCGGTTAGTGCCACGTAACTGAAATTTAGGTTAGTCTTTATTAACTGTGATGTCCAGCACAGTGGGACCGTGCAAACCCACATCCCTGGCAGTGGCACCAAGGAGGAGAACGTGACCGGAGGCCCGGAAACAGGCACTGTCCGCAACCCAGCCCCAGCAAGCAACCCAGCCCCAGCAAGCAACCCAGCCCCAGCAACGCAGCGAGGCCAAGCCAAGGAACTCCGCCGGCTGGCATTGCTTTCAGCGGCCGCGGGACTCTTTGCAGAAAATGGCTTCACGCGGGTTTCGCTTGAGGATCTTGGGGCGGCGGCAGGCGTCAGCGGGCCTGCCGTTTACCGGCACTTCCCCGGCAAGCAGGCCGTCCTCGGCGAGCTTCTCCTCAGCGTCAGCCGCGATCTGCTCGACGGCGGCCTCCGCGTGGTCGCGGAAGCGGAGAACGCCATGGATGCGTTGAAGGGCTTGATCCAGTTCCAGGTGGACTTTGCGCTGAGCAACCCGGACGTCATACGTGTCCAGGACCGAGACTTCGCGAGCCTCAGCAGCACCGACCAAGCCGAAGTCCGGTCCCTGCAACGCGCCTACGTTGAAACGTGGGTGGACGTCCTGGCCCGCATCCACTCCGACACGGATGTCGCCGGCCTCCGTGTCCGGGCGCATGCAGCCTTCGGCCTGATCAATTCCACCCCTCACTCCGTCCGCCATCACGGACGAAAGATCGCGGTAAAGTCGGCCAGGCCCATCTTGGAGCAGATGGCCTTGGCTGCGCTGACAGCAGCCTGATTGTTAACTCTTTTCGGGAGATTGGGACCGCCTTCCAGGTGTTCTCTTTAAATGTCAGACCCCGATGAAATGATTTTGATCATGGAAGATACGGAGCAGCTGACAACACTTAGGACGGAACCGTCCCCTGTTGTCGCTGTCCTGGCCGCGGTCCGGTCACAGCGCTTCTTGAGCATGCCGGACTTGGTGAAGGCCGGGTTCAAGGGTTCGACGGCGTCCATGAGCGGGATCGGCCATTTCCACGGCGGGTTACGCAATGCAGGTGGGCTGGGCAACAGAGCTGCGCTAGGCAATGCAGGTGGGCTGGGCAACGACGCTGCGCCACTCAACGGCAAGGCCGAGTTCGGCCGGGCCTCAGGGCCCGCGGGCGCCAAAGCCACGGGTAGAGCGTCAACAGGCGCCACATCCACGGACACCGGGCCCGCCGGCGACAAATCCATGGGTAGAGCGTCAACAGGCGCCAAATCCACGCACACCGGGGCAACAGGCGCCAAATCCACAGACACCGGGCCAACAGGCGCTAGATCCACAGACACCGTAGACGCCTCGGCCTCCGCCGCCGGCGAGATCCGTGACCCACAGTGGAAAGCTTGGACCGGCCATGGTCCGGAGATTGCCCAGCCGGGCCCCCATTTCGAAATCAGGCATCCGAATCCTCCGGCTACGGGACGGGACATGGCGGCTCTTCTTGAGGACGGCGCGGCTCTTCTGGACCCCTTGCGGTTGTCCGCAGCGGCCGATGCGGCGCGGCTGTGTGGGTTTGTTGAGGCCGCCGACTTTGCCGGCAGGGTCGAGGAGATCTCCCGATCTTTGGAGTACTTGCAGGTTGTCGCGGCGCAGGCGGTGGAAAGGACCCGGAAGGAAGCACAGCAAGCCGCGCCGGGGTCGTCGGCTGGGGCGACCGAGTGGCGGACGGGTTGGACCGAACCAGCCTCGGATGCGAGGGTTACGGCAACGGCTAGCTTCCTGGATGACGGGTACCGGAATGCCGCTGAGTTTCTTCGGGCCCGGTTGCGGATCAGCATCGGGGAAGCCCGTCGCAGGCTCGCCCTCGCACCCGACGTCCTTCCGCAGGCCGGAATGGCCGGGCAGGAGATCCCGGCACGGCGCGAAGTGCTTGCCGAAGCCCTCTCCTCAGCTCTGGTGCCTTCCCGGTCCGCGACGATCATCAGCACCGCACTGGAAAAGGTCCGGCAGCTCACCGGTGACAACACCATCACACGGATGGAACAAGCCCTTACCGCGACGGCCATTGAATCCGACCCGGACTTTGTCACCAAAATTGCCAAACGCTGGGTCGATTCGATCGACCAAGACGGTCCCGAACCGTCCGAAGAAGTTCTCCGCCAACTCCAGGGCGCGTTCCTCCGGCGACGACGCCGCCACGGGCTCCACCACATCGAAATCTTCGCCACAGCAGAACAATACGAAACCCTGGCCACCGCCATGAACACCGCCACCAACCCACGACTCACGGGGCACAACGGCGAGCCCGGCACCGCATCCGACGGCAGCACCAGCACCAGCACCAGCACCAGCACCAGCACCAGCACCAGCACCAGCACCAGCACCAGCACCAGCACCGACGATAGCACCGGAACGGCACTCCACCCCGGACCAGAACACAGGTCAGGCGGACCGGATCTGGACCGGCGTTCCCGGGCCCAGAAACTCCTCGACGGACTCGTCGGAGCCTGCGCCGTCGCGATGACCACCGGGAAACTGCCCTCCAACGGCGGACTCCGACCCCAACTCACCGTCACCATCAACCACCACGACCTCTACCAAAAACTCACCCGCACCGCCCCGGCCCCCACCCCAAGCACAGCCACACCAGCCGGTGCAGCCACCACACCACCCCGCGCAACCACCACCCAGACCACAGGCACAGGACCTGACCCGCACCACTCCCGGCTCAGCTCCGGCGCCGCCACCTTTACCGGCCCGATGCACCCCAACACCATCCGCAAAATCGCCTGCGACGCCGACATCCTCCCCGTCCTGCTCGGAACCGACTCCCGCATCCT